>DATHFS010000791.1:0-12053 GCA_035317975.1 Cyclobacteriaceae bacterium
TCTCCGGATGTATCATTTCCGGTTGTTGCGATATAATACACATTCGCGAACCCATAGTGAGAAAGAAACAATATATAAACCAGGCACAGTACTACCCTTTTCATTTCGCTCTCGGTTCAACTTGGCAATAGTTTCCACGTGACAGGAATAACGACTGGAATAGTAAAATTCGTATTCAGGCCGATCCTTGCGGAATTTTCAATCTACCAACGTATTGGCGGATGCAGCATGCAATAAATGCAAATGGCTAAACTCGACTCAAAGCCCCATAACACCACCCGCGATCCCATTAAAAGGTCCCTGGTTGGAAATGACGCTACGTAAGCCAAGTCCAATGACACCGATCAAAAAAGTAATTCTGCAAAGCTGATGGCGCGAATGTCAGTTCCGACGGATAAATCTTAAAGCCTAAATCGATGAAATGGCTTCATTCCAGACGGGTTAACACAACTCGGCAACAAGCGTCCTGAAATCAATAGTAAAGATCATCCCGATCCAAGACTTATGTCATGGATTGACGCTGGAATGAGCCATTATTTTTGATCTTCTGATCGAAAAAGAGCCGGAAATGGTAGAACAGAGGCGCAACGAAGATGATATTTATAAGGGCAAAAAGGTCCTGATAACAGGCCATACGGGCTTCAAGGGGAGCTGGCTGGCACTGTGGCTCAGGGAGTTAGGAGCCAAGGTCTATGGTTATGCCCTGGAGCCTCCCACCCGGCCATCCTTGTTTGAGATGGTCGGTCTTGAAAAGGGTATTGAGCACGAATTAGCAGACATCCGTGACTTTGAACGGGTGAAAAGGTCGGTTCAGCGAATAAAGCCGGACATCGTGTTTCATTTGGCAGCTCAGTCGCTTGTGGGAAAGTCATACAACGATCCGTTAGAGACCATCCAGATAAATGCACTGGGAACGGTCAACCTGATGGAGGCTGTGCGCCAGACGGGATTATCGCTGGCGATGGTCTTAATTACGTCAGACAAGTGTTATGAAAACAGGGAATGGCATTTCGGATATCGCGAAAATGACAGGCTTGGCGGCCGAGATCCGTACTCGGCCAGCAAGGCAGCAGCGGGAGTTCTTATCGGGTCCTGGAGAAATTCTTTCTTCAACCCTGCGACGATTAACGATCATGGTGTAAGGGTCGCTTCGGCGCGCGCCGGAAATGTAGTGGGCGGCGGGGATTGGAGCAAAGATCGTATTGTGCCGGATTGTATCCGCGACCTCCAAAATCAAACTTTTATCACCGTCAGAAATCCCTATGCCACCCGGCCATGGCAGCACGTGCTGGAACCCCTCAGTGGATACCTGGAGCTTGGAAGAAAATTATTGGATTCATCCTCGGAGCATGTCGCAGAATTCTGCGATGCCTTTAATTTCGGTCCGCATGTAACCAACAACAAAAGTGTTAAAGAACTGGTAGAAGAAATAATTGAAAATTGGGGAAGCGGTTCGTGGAAGTGGATTTCACCGCAGAAGGTAAATTACGAATCCTCGCTGCTTAATCTCAACATTGATAAGTCCTATCACAAATTGCACTGGCTTCCGAAATGGAATTTTGAGGAAACCATAGCCCGTACGGTGGAGTGGTATCAAATGGCCGGGCGCGACTCTTCCCGCATGCAGGAGTTTACCTTAAAACAAATCAAAAGCTACCAGGGGGACAGGAGTACGGGCTCCCGATCCTCTTTGGCACAAGAGACCAAATTTAACTTCTAAAAAAATAAACAAATCATGAAAAAACAAGGTACACCGTCAGGCAAATGCAGATTTTGCCAGGCGCCGTTGGAGCACACGTTTGTTGATTTGGGAATGTCTCCTTTGTGTGAAGATCACGTGAAGCCGGAAGAGCTGAAAAAAATGGAACCATTCTATCCACTTCATGCCTACGTTTGTTCGAGATGCTTTCTTGTACAAGTAGAGGAGTTCGTTTCGCCGTCGGTGATTTTTAATGATTACGCCTACTTCTCATCGTATTCCGATTCATGGCTTCGTCACATCAAGCTATACACCGATCAGGTTGTCGATCAGTTTGAGATCAACAGCGACAGCCTGGTGGCCGAGTTGGCAAGCAACGATGGCTATCTCCTGCAATATTTTATGGAGAAGAAGATTCCTGTTTTGGGGATTGAGCCTGCAGCCAATGTGGCAAAGTATGCCGTTGAAAAGGGGATCAGGACGGAGGTAAAATTTTTTGGAAAGAAGACCGCTCAGGAATTGGTCAGGAAGTATGGCAAGACTGATTTATTGATCGGTAATAATGTATTGGCCCATGTGCCCGACATCAATGATTTTGTTTCGGGCATGACGGTATTCCTGAAAAAGGACGGATTGATTACGATGGAATTTCCTCACCTGCTGCACCTCATTGAAGGGAATCAGTTCGATACCATTTACCACGAACATTTTTCCTATCTCTCTTTTACCACGGTGGACCGGATATTTAATCACCATCACCTTACGTTGTTCGACGTGGAAGAACTCCCGACCCATGGAGGATCCATCCGGATTTATGCAAAGCATAAGGCGGATAACTCGAAGCCGGTTTTAGAAAGTGTCCCGCGGATGCTGGGGAGAGAACGGGAAGCAGGATTAACTTCCCTCTCCTATTATGCTGACTTCACGGAGAAGGTGAAGGAGACGAAATGGAAGATTCTGGAGTTCCTGATCAACGCAAAAAGAGAAAATAAGAAGATTGCCGGATATGGTGCTCCCGGAAAAGGAAATACGCTCTTAAACTATTGCGGAGTGCGCGCGGATTTTCTGGACTACACCGTCGACCGGAATCCGCATAAACAAGGCAACTATTTGCCGGGTACCTTAATTCCAATTTACCACCCGGATAAAATCAGAGAGACAAAGCCGGATTATGTATTCATTCTTCCATGGAACCTGAAGGATGAAATCATGGAGAATCTGGCCTATATCAGTGAATGGGGAGGGCAATTTGTCGTACCCATCCCTGAACTCACGGTGTATGAAACTTCAACCGAATTGGCCTAGGTACCGGCCGTTGATTCTATGACTTCTATCATCCGTTTAAATTACCTGCGTCATTGATTCAACGCTTTTGCCGAGGCTACATTACATCAAAAAATTTAGTTTCTGGTGGATTTGAGGGGCATAGAGGGAAGAAGCAGGAGTTGACACATAACAAAAACCAACATGAAAGTCGTACTATTTTGTGGCGGACAAGGAATGCGGTTAAGGGAATTCTCGGATAAGATTCCCAAGCCTATGGTTCCGATCGGCTATCGCCCGATCCTGTGGTACATTATGAAATACTATGCCCATTTCGGTCATCGCGATTTCATCCTATGCCTGGGGTATATGGGGGACACGATTAAGAATTACTTTGTGAACTATAACGAATATATCTCCAATGACTTTGTCTATGCCAATGGCGGCAACTATATGGGCCTGCTCAACAAAGACATTGATGACTGGACCATCACGTTTGCGGACACCGGCATCAATGCCAGCCTGGGGGAGCGGCTGCTGGCTGTCAAAAAATACCTGAAGGGAGAAAAATGTTTTTTGGTCAACTACTCCGATGTGCTTACAGACCTGCCCCTTTCCGAAATGATCAGCAACTTTGAACGATCGGATAAGATCGGCATGTTTATGGTGACTCCTCCTCAACGGAGTTTTCATGTTGTGCATTTTAATGAGGACAAGGACGTAAAGGAGATCAGTGAACTTTGCAAATCAGGTCTGTGGGTAAACGCAGGATACTTTGTTTTCAAAAACGAAATTTTTGATTACCTGAGACCCGGTGAAGACCTGGTAGATGGGGCCCTTCAGAAACTGATCCCTCAGAATGAAATTGGGGTTTACCCGTATGAAGGAACGTGGATTACGATGGATACTTTCAAAGAAAAGCAACTCCTGGACGATATGCACAGCAGAGGGGATACGCCATGGGAAGTTTGGAAAGAGCGTAAACTCGAACGGGTTACGGCCTGACCATGCTGTCGCTAAAATTGAATGGCCATCCGGATGGGTTGAGAATTTTGTATTTGGGAGCACATTGCGACGACATTGAAATTGGCTGTGGAGGAACTATTATGAGACTGAATGAAGAATATGCCATCCAACACGTGAAGTGGGTTGTCTTTACTTCTACTGATATACGGGCAGAGGAAGCGAGGAAAGGGGCGGACTATTTTCTTCAGAAATGCAATAAGAAGGAAGTCGTTATCAAGAACTTCAGGGACGGCTTTCTTCCCTATGAGGGAGAAAAAGTGAAGAATGCATTCGAGGAATTAAAAAGTTTTAACCCTGATATCGTCTTCACCCATTACCGTCATGACCGGCATCAGGATCATCGCGTGGTGTGTGACCTGACCTGGAACACGTTCAGGGATCACCTGATTTTTGAGTATGAAATTCCGAAATACGATGGGGATCTCGGAAATCCAAATTGTTTTGTTCCGCTGGATGCGACTGTTGCCGAAAAGAAAGTTCAGGCGATTATAGAAATATATGGCTCGCAAGGGAGCAAGCAGTGGTTTGATAAGGAAACTTTTTTTTCTCTCATGCGCATCCGTGGATTGGAATCGGCTGCTAAAACGCGATATAGTGAGGCTTTTTATACAAACAAATTTATGATCTGATGGTATGAAAAAGTATGATTTTTCACGAAACGAAACTTAAGGGTGCCTTTATCATCAAGCCACAGAGAAAAGAAGACGAGAGAGGTTTTTTTGCAAGAACGTTCTGCCAAAAAGAATTTCTCGAACAGGGGTTAAATGCAACTATTATGCAATGCGATATTTCCCATAACAAAAAAAAGGGAACTTTCCGGGGGATGCATTTTCAGGCGCCGCCTTTTGAAGAAGATAAAATAGTTACGTGTCTCCAGGGCGCGATGCTGGATTATATCGTCGACCTGAGAGTAGAATCGCCTACGTTCAAGGAGTGGATCAAAGTAGAGTTGTCGTCAGAAAACGGTTATTCACTCTATGTCCCCAAATCGTTTGCCCATGGTTTCTATACGCTGCATGACAACACCGATGTTTTTTATCAGATGACCCAATTTCATCACCCCGAACATGCCTGGGGATTCCGGTTCGATGACCCGGCTTTTGATATCCATTTGCCTGCCGAAGTAGCCACCCTCTCGGAGAAGGACAGAAGTTATCCGGACTTGTACTTATTGCCCTCTTAAGAAAATGGAGATCACGAAAGAAAGACCCTCAAAAGCAGTCGCCTCCACAGGCGGGCAAATGCACCAGCTGATCACGGAGCTCTATCCCATTTGCCGCAGCATTACAGGGGAAGGTGTCGGCCAGACGCTGAATATCATCAAAAGAGATATCCCGCTCACCATTCATAAAATCCCAACCAACACCAAGGTCTTTGATTGGGAAGTACCCAAGGAATGGAATATCAAGGATGCGTATATCATGAACTCCAGGGGTGAAAAGGTAGTTGATTTTGCAAAATCCAATTTACATGTTCTGAACTATAGCATCCCGGTTGACCGGAGTGTTACGCTCAGGGTCCTGAAAGAGCACCTCTACACGCTGCCCGATCATCCCGATTGGATACCGTACCGCACCACGTATTATGAAGAGGATTGGGGCTTCTGTATGGCGCACAACGAATTTCAAAAACTCACTGACGATGTTTATGACGTGTTCATTGACTCTTCCTTAAAAGACGGATACCTGACGTATGGTGAATATTTTATCCCGGGTGAGCGCCCGGATGAAGTATTGATATCGACTCACATTTGCCATCCTTCGCTCTGTAATGATAATCTTTCGGGGATTAGCGTGGCAGCCTTCCTGGCGAAAGAACTCAGGCGAAGAAAATTGCGATACTCTTACCGGTTTTTATTTATTCCCGGTACGATCGGGGCCATAACGTGGCTGTCGATGAATGAGCTGGAAGTCAAGAATATCAAGCATGGGTTGGTGGCCTCGCTGCTGGGGCTGGAAGGAAGCTTTACCTACAAAAGATCAAGGCGCGGCAATGCGGAGATTGATCAGGTAGCGGAGGCCGTGCTAAAGAGTAAAGGCGTCAATCATAAAATCATTAATTATTCCCCGTATGGCTATGATGAGCGACAGTTTTGCTCGCCGGGGTTTAACCTTCCGGTAGGAAGCCTCACGAGGACCCCCTTTGATCAATTCCCTGAATATCACACTTCCGCGGACAATCTGGAGCTGGTAACACCCGGCGCATTGGAAGGTTCTCTCCAACTGTACAGGGAAGTTGTAAACATGCTGGAAAACAATAAGCGATACATTAACATCAATCCAAAATGCGAGCCGCAACTAGGGAAGAGGGGATTGTATAATATGGTAGGCGGAGATAGTGAAGGCAAGGATTTTCAATTTGCGCTCTTATGGACGCTCAATCTTTCGGATGGAAACCATTCGCTCCTGGATATCAGCAAGCAATCGGAGATCGATTTTGAATTGATCAGCAAGGCATCCCGTAAACTTTTCGAACACAGATTGCTCCTCGAAATATGAAGACCCCACCTCTCCTGATCAATCCCTAACGACCATCAATATGAAAATCCTATTGGTACACAACCAGTACAAGCAACCAGGCGGAGAGAACGTTGTCTTCCAGGCGGAGGGAGAATTGCTTTCACGGCACGGTCATTTCGTAGAGCGTTTGGTTTTTGATAATGCCGGAATAAAGACGGTCCTGGACAAGGTTCTTTCCGGACTAAAGACCATTTACAATCCGGAGAGCGCAAGGGAGCTTAGAAAGAAGATTGAACGGTTTGGTCCGGATGTTATTCATGTTCACAATTTTGTCCCCTTGATTTCACCCTCCATCCTCTTTGTTGCGAAGAAGTATTCCATACCGGTCATTCTGACTTTGCACAATTACCGTTTGATCTGTCCCAGCGCGACTCTTTTTTATAATGATAAGATCTATGAGAAAAGTATTCATTCCCTGTTTCCAATCGATGCGATACTGAAGGGCGTTTACCGGAATTCGAGAATTCAGACTGCTGCAGTGGCGCTCATGGTCGCCATTCATACGCTCCTCGGTACCTGGAGAACGAAAGTAGATTGGTATATTACCCTTTCGGATTTTGCGAAAGAAAAATTCAGAAAGTCGATCCTTTCCATTCCGGAAGACCGGCTGATCGTAAAACCCAACTTTGTTCCCGACAGCGGCATGGGCGATTCCGTCCGGAAGGATTTCTTCTTATTCATAGGGAGGCTAGTCGAAGAAAAAGGAATTCACGTACTTCTTAAGGCGGCCGCGCTGCACAACCATAAAGTAACCATCATTGGAGATGGTCCGTTGCGCGGCACGGTAGAGGCGGCAGCTAAAACAAACCCCAATATCCGCTATTTGGGATTTCAGGATAAACTCAGCATCATGACGCATTTGAAAAAATGCAGAGCATTGATTTTTCCTTCCATTTGGTATGAGGGCTTTCCCATTACTATCCTGGAGGCTTTCTCAACCGGAACCCTGGTCATCGCATCAAAGCTGGGGGTCATGAATGAAGTTATCCAGAACAAGGTGAATGGCCTGCTTTTCGAAGCGGGAAGTGAGAGCGACCTTGTTGCTAAAATGGATGAGGTTGACGCACAGCAGGAGTGGGCAAAATGCCTGTCGGACAATGCGCGATTGACTTATCTGACCCATTACACCCCGGAAAAGAATTACAACCTGTTGATCAATATCTACAACAAGGCCTTGTCCTTAAAGAGGCAGGAACAGAATAAATTGGTCCATCACCCTGTGCCGCAGTTGCATAGTTTGTAACGTATCAGGTAACACTATAATGCAATAGAACGAATGACAAGCGATGGAACAAAGGATAATGTAAAAATGAATATGGAAAGAAGATCATTTATTGTAGTCTCTGTTTTAGGGTTTCTGGGAATGGGTCTTGTTCCATTGATTCGCTGGGCACATCGCTTTTCCGGCAGAGAAAAAGCATTGGCTCAGCCGAAATTATTATCTCTCCTTTGTGACAGCCGGACGATCCGGATGCTGGGGCGGGCCTACCTGGTGTTGAAACCGGAAGAATCCCGTTGCCGTGAGTTGTCAAATGACGTTTTGGGGGACACAACAAACGAAGTTGTTGTTCAAGATGTGGACCTGTCCCTGGTTGAGTCGAAGATAGAAAAGAAAATTAAGTTGGATTTTGAAACAAGCAATACAGTAATTTTAAAAGGTTGGGTACTGTCAGTCACAGAAGCTCGCCAGTGCGCCTTTTTCTCGATTCTTAACTCGTAAAAAAAACTATGCACACGGATGCAACCAAATTAGAAGATCACTCATTGATTGAAGGCGACGTTTGTATTGTCGGTGCCGGAGTGGCCGGCATTGCCATGGCGCTGGAGTGGATCAACACACCGTATAAAGTAATTCTTTTAGAAGGCGGTGGATTTAGCGTGGAAAGTAAAATGCAGGACTTATACAGGGGCAAAAGTATCGGGCAGCGCTATTACCCCCTTCACTCATCGCGATTGCATTATTTTGGCGGCACGTCCGGTCATTGGACAGGATTCTGTTCTCCATTTGATCCCATCGATTTTAAAAAGAGAGATTGGGTACCCCACAGTGGTTGGCCGATTCAATACAGCGAGTTGCACCCCTATTACGAAAGAGCCAGGAAGGCCGTAGAGATCGAATCAGCGAATTTTGATTTTGAATATTGGAAAGCCAGGGTGCCTGATTTAGTGCCCATGCCTTTGGATGAAAGTGTTATTTGGAATAAAATGTGGCAATTCAGTCCACCGACGCGGTTTGGCACGCGCTATAAAGATGCAATCGTGAATGCGAAAAACATCTTTCTATACACGCATGCCAATGTGGTGAATATTGAAACCAATGAGCTGGTCTCCAATGTGAAGCAAGTGCGAATCAAAAATTTCAGCGGCAAGGAACACGTTGTCAAAGCAAAGTGCTTTGTCATGGCGTGCTGCTCTATCCAAAATGCCAGGATGCTGCTGGCTTCAAACCAGCAGGCGGCAGGCGGGCTGGGCAATGATCATGACCTCGTAGGGCGCTTTTTCATGGACCATCTTGAAGTGACGTCATCGGAATTGCTCATGCCCGTTGCGAGGCAGATGAAATTGTATCATCCCTGGGTGTACTCCGAAACAAAAGTTCGCGCTGAACTTGCTGTCAGTGAACAGAAACAGGCGCAGCTAAAGATATTGAACGGAACCTCCGGGCTAATTCCGAAAGAGATTGCCCGGAACCAGCCGGCAAATATCGATTCCTTTTCGGATGACGCCGTTGCGACGGTTCAAATGTGGGATGAGATCGATAAACAGCGGCAGGAAACGAAATCAAAAGAAAAGGAGAATTTCCTGTTTAGGGAGCTTGAATTGTTCACCCGGATGGAGCAATCCCCCAACCCGAATTCCCGGATTCAACTTGATGCTGAAAGGGATGAATTGGGTGTACCAAGGGCGACACTGGACTGGCAGTTGACGGCCCTGGATAAGAGGAGTATCCGTAAACTTCAGCAACTCATTGGAGAAGAGGTAGGCCGGTCGGAACTTGGCCGGATAAGACTGATGGACTGGTTACAAGATGAGAACAATAGTGAATGGCCGGCAACGTTGGGAGGAGGCTGGCACCATATGGGCACAACCCGGATGGCCGATAATCCGAAGGAGGGCGTGGTCGATGCGAATTGCAAAGTTTTTGGCATTGCGAACCTATACATGGCAGGCTCATCTTGCTATACAACCTCGGGCGCAGCCAATCCCACCCTCACCCTCGTCGCCCTTACACTCCGGCTTTCGGAATACCTGAAAAGAAGTGCCGCTAATAATTTCAACCTGGACATCGAATTAGCATGAGGAAATCCACACGATCATGAGGGAGCAGGAGAAAAATAATGGCAACTATCCATTAGTCAGTATTGGCATACCAACGTATAACGGTGACAAGAGGATTGCGACTGCATTAAACTCCATCCTCAAGCAGGATTACCCAAACCTGGAAGTAATTATTTCGGACAATTGTTCATCGGATAATACGAAGGAGGTCTATACCGAACTGTGCGGACATCGCCGGGACTTCCACTACTTCCGCCAGGAGAAAAACATCGGGTTGGTTCCCAACTTTGAATTTGTTTTGAGCCAGGCTTCCGGTGATTTGTTTATGTGGATCGCGGATGACGATTCCCTGGAACCTGGTATTTTAACGAAGTACGTTGATTTCCTGAGCAGTCATTCGGATTACACTCTGGTGTCTGGCCAAATCCGGTATTGGCTGGAAGACCGCGCCATATTTGACGAGAAGGATCTAAATATGGAAAATAAGTCGTGTGATATCCGCGTGATCCAATTCTATTCTAAAGTCAAATACGGCGCAATCTATTACGGACTTATGCCCAGGGAAACGGCTAAGAAAGTCCCCCTGGGGAACAGGATAGGAGAAGACTGGCATTTTCTGGCAAAAGTGGCCTACCTGGGAAAGATCAAAACCCTCGATTGCCTGGGATACAACAAGAAACTGAATGGCCTGTCCAAAGACTTTAAACAATATGCGAAAATCATCGGAGCCCCCTGGTTTTCTGCCAATTTTCCACATATTCAGATTGCTATCGATGCCTTTTCCGAAATCATGTCCTCTCCAATCTATGGGGAGAACGGGAAACGGGGCGGGGGTCCTTCAAAAATAATATTGGCGCTGTCCTCTTCCGTCAGCATCCTTATCAATTTCTATTTCACAGGATATCCGTTTATCATGGGCGGAAAATTGATCCGGCTGTTGGGGCTTGAGAAATTGAAAGCCAGGATCATGACCCTTCTTAAAAAAAAAGTGAGCGTACTGATAGCCGCTACGGACGTTTTGACAGAATTATAGAGCCATAACCGGGTAGTGTAACCGGATCCGAAACGGGGTTGCCGTCAAGATCGACAAACTTCCCGGGGACGGAAATAGCGTGTGGATTTTCGACCGCGTTGTAAAACAGTTCCGCGGAGGGTCCCCCCATCGCCGGTGATGAGGGTACTTCGTACAGGGTCACGTTGTCGATCCAAAGGGGTGTGTTGCATTTGAAGTTAACCCTCGCTTCTTTCCTGGACTTATTGGGTTTGAAATAGTAAGTATATGTTTTGTATTCGGTGTCGACGGAAAAACAGGTATAGTCGCCGAGCGCCTCCCAGGGTGCAACGGCCATAAGTGGAACAAATTCGATCTTACTTTTTGTTGAGCTCCGGGCCGAAAAGGATAGCCGGTATCGTTTATTTCGGTTCAAATTAATTCCGGCATAATACAACAGACCTTCGATATTGCCGGCAGGAAATTGTACGTTCAAAGAAGGGCCATCGATCCCTTGCTTCTTGTCCTGCACGATGGATACCCCGTCAGGCCAACTTATCCAGCCATTTGTATTATTCGTCATCCCACTATTCGCAATAAGGTTATTTCCCACAGGGGCAACCTCTTTGGCGTAAATTATTTTGAACGTAGAGCTCTTGTCGAAACCTGTATGCTGCCATTCAGCAAGCTGGAGTTCTTCCAATGCCTGGCAGAGGCCCTGTTGAGGGTAGAATTTTGCAATAACCTGGTTTGCCTGGGGTGCCCTGTATTGATTCGAATCGAACGTTCCCAATGAATTCAGATCGTGTTCGCCTTCCGCACTCAGGTAGACACAATGACTGCCTTCCTGCGTAGCAACCATTGTGTTTTCGGAAACATGGAGATCAAGAGCGGTATTGCCGGCTAGCGGTACAATGGCATCCAGCTTGATAAGGAGTTGCCCATTTTCCTTATTAGCAATAGGGTTCCCGTTCCCGAACAACGTATTTCCGGATACTGTCAACTGCTTTGCATTATGAATGAAAATGCCGGCGGTGGAACAATACGCCGCGGTGTTGCGGCGGATAGATATGTCACGTGAGCGATCATCGACATAAATGCCGCTGACGTACAGCTGGTCCGGATTGGCCGTCCCAGCTCCGGACCCGATCCCATGCAGGATGATATTTCCCTCTATTCGATTATCCCCGTACGTATTGTTCCAGGTATAAATCCCTGCGCCATCGTCTTTGATCATACAAAAATGGCTAATGAGGTTATTCTGTATGTGGGTGTG
>DATHFS010000792.1:0-6260 GCA_035317975.1 Cyclobacteriaceae bacterium
ATCGATTGACGCATGTGTTCGATTACGTTGTCTGTTTCACGGGTCGTGATGAAGGCACCATGGGTATTGGCATTGGAAGTGGAATAGTAATGGGAGATGGCTTCGATGACTGATTGAGGTACCTGGGTTCCGGCAGGACCATCCAGAAAGACCATCGGCAAATCGTTGTGCTTCCGTTGCAGGGAAGGGAATTGTTTCCGGATTGATTCGGAATGGAGCGAAGTGGCCATTTACAAAAGAAGGAAATTTTTTGAGGGCTGCAATCATTTTTTATCCGCCTAGCCGTCTTTATTTTCGATCCAATAAAACTTTTTTACCTAATTTAACATCCTTATCGCGACCCCTGCTAAACCGTATCGTCGTTACGGGGTAACCATTCCACGCCATGTTCAAGAACTTACTCAAAATAACCCTTCGCAACCTACTCAAGGACAAAGTCTACAGTGGTATCAATATCCTGGGGCTGACCATTGGCATTACCTGCAGCCTTTTCTTATTCCTCTATATCCTCGACGAACTGAGTTACGACCGGTACCATAAAAATGCCGATCATATTTACCGGGTGGTTTCCAACATTAAAGAACCGGACAATGCCTTTACATGGGCCGTAGCCCAGATCCCATTGGGGGAGGAACTCCGTGATAAATACCCTGAAGTAAAAAATGTGGTGCGATTCTTTGGCACAGACCGGACATTGTATAAGAATGGCGACAAACAATTCTATGAAGAGCGGTTTTTCCTTGCTGATTCAACGGTCTTTGATATGTTCAGTTACGAATTCATTGCCGGCGATCCGGCAACGGCATTGGATAACTCATTCTCCCTGGTACTCACGGAGAAGATAGCGAAGAAATATTTTGGCAATGCGCAGGCGGCCTGGAATCAGTCTCTGCAAAATCAACAGGGTGAAGAATTTAAAATTACCGGGGTCATAGGCGATGTACCGATGAATTCGCATTTTCGTTTCGATGCACTGATTTCCAGGAATACACAGCCGAAATACCAGGGTAGTTGGGGAAACTTTGGGGTGTTCACCTACATCCAATTGCCTGAAGGGTATGACCTTTCCAGAATGTATTCAAGTCTTGAGAAAGTCATCAAGGAAAAGGTCAACCCCATCTTTGATCAATTCGGCATTAAGGTCCGGTATGAACTGCAGAAAATCACGGACATTCATTTACATTCGAAGATCCAGGACGAAGCAGAGGAGGGCGGCGACATCTCCTACATTTATATTTTCAGCGCGGTGGCAACGTTTATGCTCATCATCGCTTGCATCAATTACATGAACCTGGCCACGGCGCGCTCGGCAAACCGCGCTAAGGAAGTGGGATTGCGAAAAGTGATGGGTTCAAAGCGTGGTCAGCTCATTGCACAATTTCTCACCGAGTCCGTCGTGGTGGCAACCGTGTCGTTGATCATCAGCCTTGTCCTAATTTATTTGTTGCTTCCGGCATTCAATACGCTTTCCAATAAGCAAATGCTATTCTCCTCCGTGGTGCAACCTCCGGTGATGGTCAGCCTCCTGGGGATTGTCCTGATCACGGGCGTTATCGGGGGTAGCTACCCTGCATTTTATTTGTCTGCTTTCAGTCCGGTCAATGTGCTGAAGGGCAAGCTTGCCGTGAGAGGGGGGAGTTCCTTTTTCAGGAAGTCTTTAGTGGTAATTCAATTCGGCTTGAGCATTTTTATGCTCATCAGCACGCTGATCGTATTTGATCAATTGCAGTTCCTGCGCGACAAGGACCTGGGGTTCAATAAAGAAAACGTAGTCCGGTTGAACCTCAGCAGCCGGGAGACACAAAAGAAAGGGCAGGTGTTGGCAGATCAATTGAGACAGTTGCCGGAAGTAGTAGCCGTTGGAAAAGCCGATGCCTCTCCCGGACAGGGAATAGGTAAACTTCTCTTTAAAGTGGAAGATGCAGAAGGGAAAATGGTGGACAGGGGAGTGGATTTATATTCTTCCGACTATGATTACCTGGATGCATTAGGGATGAAGATTGTCCTCGGGAGAAATTTTTTAAAAGAGAACTCCGGAGATACGCTCAACGCCGTCCTGGTAAATGAGAGCATGGTGACGCGGATGGCCTGGAAAGACCCGTTGGGCAAGAAATTTCAAACTGGCGGAGGGCCCAACGGTCCTCAAGAAAAAAGGGTCGTGGGCGTTGTAAAAGACTATAACCAGAATTCCCTGTACGATGCTATTGAGCCCCTTATTATTTTATTGGGAAAGGACCATAATTATGTTTTCGTGCGACTGGCTCCGGGGGATGTCAAAAGTGCGATGAGTTCGGTAGAAAAAGTATGGAAGGATGTGTTGCCGGGCAATCCTATGGAATATACCTTCCTCGACCAGGACCTCGATTCGCAGTACAAAGCCGATCAAAAACGCAGCCAGATCTTCACCGCCTTTTCAGGATTGACTATAATCATAGCCTGTCTGGGATTATTGGGATTGGCGGCCTTTGCTACAGAACAGCGCACCCAGGAGATTGGAATTCGCAAAGTGATCGGGGCGAGTGTCAGGGGATTGATCGTTCTGGTTTCGAAGGAGTTTTTCATTTGGGTAGGAATCGGGATGGTTCTGGCGATTCCTGCTTCCCTGTACTTTACAGACCGGTGGCTTCAGAATTTTGCCTATCGCATCGATCTGAAAGGGGAATGGACTACGTTTCTACTTTCGGCAGTGATGGCTTTTGTGATCACATTGATTACGGTAGGGTACCACGTCGTTCGCGCAGCGACGGCGAATCCGGTTGAGTCGCTGCGAACGGAGTGAGTTTTTCAGTAATTGACATGATTTTGTATGCTCACTGTAATCATGTCCATCAGGCTAATCAATTGAATTATAGTTAGGACTTTTTCTTTTTTAGTTTCGGTTTCACGCTTTCAATTTCGCGTAAGCGCCCTTCCCAATTTCGATCATATCGAGGTATTCCTCGAAATGATCATTCAAAGTGTGGAGCCTGGTTTGGACAATTCTTTTGCCATATTCGCTTATCTGTTGATTTTATTACATCCTATTCTCACTTCATAATCGCACGTTGCCTTATCGCTTCAAACACCACCACCGCTGCCGCATTCGACACATTCATGGAATCAATTCTGCCCTGCATGGGAATGATGATATTGGCATCCGTGTTTTTAACCCATTCATCAGAAAGACCGGTGGCCTCGGTGCCCAGCACAACGGCTGACGATTTTGTAAAATCAATTTCGTAATAAGGCCTCGAAGCCTTTAGGTAGGTGCCATAGATGTTGATCTTGTTCTTCTTCAGCCACTCAATAGCTTCTCCGGAAGTGGCCGATGCAATCGCCATTGTAAATACACACCCTAAACTCGACCGGATAACATTCGGATTGTAAAAATCCGTTTGCGGATCGCAAATGATCACGCCATCGAGTCCGGCCGCATCGGCGGTACGAAGAATGGCACCCAGGTTTCCGGGTTTCTCTACCGATTCGAGCACCAGGACCAGGGGGGATGAACTCAACTTGATGTCATCGAGCCGGTGGACTCTCATTTCGGCTACGGCAATGACTCCACCCGAATTTTCACGAACAGCAATTTTATCAAAGACCTCTTTTGTGACAGGCACAAGAAACTTGTCTTCAATCCCCAGCGATTTCAAATCCGTCTCCGGAAAGAGGTCAACACAATAGAACAAATTACCAATCCTATACCCCGCCTGCAATGCCAGGGCAATCTCCTTTTTTCCCTCAACAATAAAGAGCTGCTGTTTCCGGCGTTCCCTGGGTTTCTCTAACGCCAGGAGGCTCTTGACTTTGGGATTATGCGTGCTGGTAATAACGGTTCCGGGTTTCAAGTTGTCAGGTTTCGGGTTTCTCCGAAAGGTCCGGAGTCTTTCCGACAAGTTTCAAGTTCTGGAGCACAAATCAAAGCTATGAAATCGTTATCTTTGAAATACAATTAAGCATGCCAAATATGGATATCCAGACCAAGAAACTCAATTTAATACAATGGTTCATCCAATTGAATGATGAGCGCTTACTTATGAAAATAGAGGCCTTACAAGCGGAAGATTTAGACTTTTGGAATGACCTAAGTGAATATCAAAGACAAGAGATAAAAAAGGGCATTGCTGAATTGGATGCAGGCCAGAAACACGATTATGAACAAGTAGTATCCAAGTACCGTTAATGCTTGATACTAAAATCAATCAAGTATCCCGCTATCCTAAAAGCTGTCCAGAATCCAAGGCGGTTAAAAATCTTTACAAGTGTGTGGTCACTAAACAGACTACATTCTATTACCGGATCAATGTGGAAGTGATTGAGATTGCTACCCTATTTGATACACGCCAAGATCCCACAGAAGTTGAATCCATAAATGCTCACGGGAAAGAACTGAATTTAAATCGACCTTAATGCGGCATTATGCATCTCCACTTAATTTGAGATTGGGTTTCTTCTTGAACCTGAAGAAAAAAAGGCCTGTTTTCTAGTGCCGCTCCAACTGCTTTGCCCTTATATTTACCCGGATGAAGCTCTTGTGCCCTGTGAACTGGAAAGACTACGAACTGATCGACTCCGGCGATTTCGAAAAACTGGAACGCTTTGGAAAGTATACCCTTATCCGTCCGGAACCTCAGGCGCTCTGGCAAAAGGTGTTGCCCGATCAGGAGTGGAAAAAATTAGCGACTGCCCGGTTTGCGCGCGAACAATCCGATAATTTCCGGTTTACAGACGAAGTAAAGGGAGGATGGAAGAGAAACCACGATATGCCTGAAAGCTGGCAGATCACATACCGGTACAATGATCTGGATCTCACGCTCCGGCTGGCGCTCACGGGTTTTGGACACGTAGGGATTTTTCCGGAACAAGGTGAGAACTGGAATTTTATTTATGATACGATCCGCAGTTGGGGAACCGGTAAACCCAAGGTGCTCAATCTCTTTGCATATACGGGCGCTGCCTCTGTAGTAGCAAAGTATGCCGGCGCCGATGTCACCCACGTGGATGCTTCGCGGCCCGGGTTGAATTGGGCAAATCAAAACATGCAACTCAATCACCTCACGGATATCCGGTGGGTATATGAAGATGCGGTGAAGTTTGTAAAACGGGAAGTAAAGCGCGGCAACCGGTACAACGGGATCATCATGGACCCACCCCCGTACGGACGCGGCCCGGACGGAGAAAAATGGATGTTGCAGGAAAAGCTGAATGAATTGATTTCCCTGAGCAGTCAGTTGCTCGAAAAAAAAGATTCGTTTTTTATTCTCTCTATGTATGCGGTAGGGCTGTCGGCCATCGTCGGTCTGAACGTGGTCACCACGCATTTTGAAATCAACAGTCCGGAATACGGGGAATTCTTTCTTGCGTCGAAAAACGGAAAGAATTTACCGATGGGTACGTTCTTGCGATTTAAGAAGTAGATCTTTTATGCGGCGTTTTTTCCCGCAGATCTCGCAGATTTACTCTGAGCATACGGCGTTTTTTCCCGCAGATCTCGCAGATTTACGCTGGGCATACGGCGTTTTTTCCCGCAGATCTCGCAGATTTACGCTGGGCATACGGCATTTTCTCCCGCAGATCTCGCAGATTTACGCTGAACATGCGGCATCTTCTCCCGCAGATCGCGCAGATTTACCAGAGTTGAAGCGCGCAGGAACGTAAAGAAATACTTTACCTAAGTTAGCTTATATTTTATTCCTAAAATCAACGTGATCTTAGCAGAAAATAGGCCGCGATTCTGCGTAAATCTGCGTGATCTGCGGGAAACAATTCTTGGATCTGCGGGAAATTTTTCAAATTAAGCGTATCTTTGCGCCCTTAAATCAAAAATCGGAACAGAAGGGGTATGGACGCTCAGAAAATCAGGAATATTGCGATTATCGCTCACGTAGACCATGGCAAGACCACGCTGGTGGACAAGCTTTTGCATGCAGGACACCTTTTTAAGGCGCATGAGCATCCCGGTGAACTGATCATGGACAGCAATGACCTGGAACGCGAGCGCGGGATCACCATCCTGGCAAAAAATGTTTCTGTCCGCTATAAAGACTATAAAATCAATGTGATCGATACTCCTGGCCACAGCGACTTTGGCGGAGAGGTGGAGCGAGTGCTCAATATGGCCGACGGATGCCTTTTGCTCGTCGATGCTTTTGAAGGTCCGATGCCACAGACGCGCTTTGTGCTGCAGAAAGCCCTTCAGCTTGGATTAAAGCCGATTGTCGTTATTAACAAGGTCGACAAGAAAAATTGTACTCCCGATGAGGTGCACGAAGCGGTATTCG
>DATHFS010000793.1:0-5668 GCA_035317975.1 Cyclobacteriaceae bacterium
GTAGGTGGGTTTGATTCCATCCTCTTCGGATAAAAGGGCATCGTTCCCCATCGGCTTGGGATCCCGGACATGAAAAGCGCGGATGGCGGTAACGTTAAAGTAAAAGATAATGAAGATGAACAACGAAAGCACGAGGATCAATAAGGTTCCCCATCCAAAAAGTCCATCTGAAATAAGCGCGAGTTGATAGCCGAGTCCTCCGCTCAGGAAGCTCACTTCCGTAATGCCCGAGATACTGTGCGTCATATAGCCCAGCAACAAACACAGCCATAATCCGGCAAAAACGGAAAAGATGAAGACGGAGAAAATGGGCAGCGGTTCTCTCCTGGAAACCAATTTGAGGCCACTCAGGAAAAGCATTGGAGGAATGAAGAATGCGGCGATCCCCATGTACTTGAAAATGAAAATATGAGAGATCCATGCACCGCCGAGCCCGAGCCAGTTTTGAGCTTCCTTACCCCAATCAATGATTCCCGAACGGCTTAAATCTTCTACAACACTCTGGTCTGCCTTCCCGGTAAACAGGTATGACAAAAACGCAACAAATAAGTAGAGGGAAGTGATGATCAGGAAGAATCCCGTGGCAAGAATGAGTCTGGGATCCTTTAAAAATTCAAAACTGATTCTGGATTTCGACTTCGGTCCCCTGCCCCTTTTTTCCTTTTCGGGTTTCTTGAATGTATTGGACTTATACGTGTTTTCGGCCATTTGCAATTGTAAAACTAACTAAATATAGATTTAAAATTTAAGATTTAGGATTTAAGATTGCGGGTGTCAACCATTAAAAATCGGGTCCTTCAATTAAATCTTAAATTTTAAATATTTCGTGAGAATTCGTTTTACAAAACCCGGTCCCTCATAAACAAATCCCGTGTAGACTTGAATTAAATCGGCGCCGGCTTTGAATTTGTCAAGCGCATCTTCCGTGGACAGGATTCCTCCCACGCCGATAATGGGATACTCTTTACCCAGTTCTCTTCTCAGATAGGCAATGACTTCATTCGATCGTTGCTTCAGCGGACCTCCGCTCAGACCCCCTGCCCCGATCTTTTCAATGACCGCCAACGGAGTCGAGAGACCCTCGCGCGAAATGGTGGTGTTCGTGGCGATGACACCGTCGGTCTGGGTTTCTTTCACTATCTCAATCACGTCGTCCAACTGACTGACGGTAAGATCGGGTGCGATTTTAAGCAAGACCGGCTTGGCATTTTTTTTCGCGCTGCTTAATTTTTTTACTTGAGTTAATAATTTTTTCAGCGGTTCTTTTTCCTGAAGTTCGCGAAGGTGGGGTGTGTTGGGCGAACTCACATTCACCACAAAATAATCGACATAGGGATAAAGGGCCTCAAAACAGTAGTTGTAATCTTCGAATGCCTTCTCATTCGGGGTGGTTTTGTTTTTTCCAATATTGCCGCCTATAATGATATCCGATTTTCTTTTTTTCAAGCGCTCTACCGCTGCCAGCACGCCTTCATTGTTGAAGCCCATCCTGTTGATCAGAGCCTGGTCGTGCGGCAACCTGAATAACCGCGGCCGGTCATTTCCGGACTGGGGTTCCGGCGTGAGGGTACCGATCTCAAGGAACCCAAATCCCAATTCTGCCAGTTCATCGATTTCCTTTGCATCTTTGTCAAAACCGGCCGCCAGCCCTACGGGGTTTCTAAAACGCAGGCCCATCAGTTCTTTCTCCAGGTGCGGATGTTGAAGAGAGAACCACCTCCTCATCAGCAGACGGACGCCCGGCCATTTTAATGTAAACTTAAGAAGGTCAAACGCAATGCGGTGAATGGCTTCCGGGTCGACGAGAAAAAGAAACGGGCGAATCAGAAGCTTGTACATGAATTACTTTTTCTTTTTCACCTTTTTCGGTTGTATCGAAAATTTCTTAAAGCCCTGGCCGACAATCCGGTCGATCGACCGCTCGGCATCGCCTATGCCTGTGCTGGTGGAGGAACTGATGCGCCACATCAGCTTACTATTCTTCGTATCATTGAGGTCGATGACGATGCTGCCCGCCCGGTAATCGTGCATGTAGGTTTGACTGGAGGTACCGCCCGGCGTGAGCCCCAACGGGCCGACGTTGCCGGCATCGGACCGCATTTGCGATCCAACGATATACGTGACCGTCAAATCGGCCGAAGAATCAGCCAACAGCAATCCCTTTTTTTTCAATTCCTTCGCGACGGCATCGCGCACCCACTTGTGTACTGTTGTATCCGGTACCTGCCGCTGGTCTTTGGGTGTAATAATTTCCCCCTCGCCAAACCGAAAGGTTCTATAATGGGACAGGTCTGCGTTTTTTTCGTATTCAACCTTGAACTCCTGTGCCCAGGAAAAAAAATGAAAGAATAGGGCAGGAAGGATGAAAAGGACTCGGGAGAACATACGTTTCAAAGTTACTAAATTAGGATTTAAGATTGGTGCTGATCATGCCGGAAGGGTGAAGCCCCATCCTGCACCTGGCTCTCCGGTTTTAAATTTTGAATTTTAAATCATTACCTCACTTATAGTAAATTGCCGGGGAATTGATATCATAATCATCGTTACCGGTGCAGCAGGGTTTATCGGAAGGTGCACCAAAAATTGGCAGACTAGACATGGCATGTCGTCCCTAACGGGACTTGAATTACGCTAATTAGAATTTCTACCGATATATCATCCCTTACGGGATTTGAATTGTGAACGAAATATCGGTAGCCAAAATCAACAGTCACGACAAGAGTTCCGTAGGAACGAAATATCGGTAGCCAAAATCAACAGTCACGATAAGAGTTCCGTAGGAACGAAATATCGGTAGCCAAAATCAACAGTCACACCAAGAGTTCCGTAGGAACGAAATATCGGTAGCCAAAATCGACAGTCACACCAAGAGTTCCGTAGGAACGAAATATCGGCAGCCAAAATCGACAGTCACGATAAGAGTTCCGTAGAAACGAAATATCGGTAGCTAAAATCAACAGTCACACCAAGAGTTCCGTAGGAACAAAATATCGGTAGCCAAAATCGACAGTCACGATAAGAGTTCTGTAGGAACGAAATATCGGTAGCCCAAATCGACAGTCACGATAAGAGTTCCGTAGGAACGAAATATCGGTAGCCAAAATCAACAGTCACACCAAGAGTTCCGTAGGAACGAAATATCGGTAGCTAAAATCAACAGTCACACCAAGAGTTCCGTAGGAACGAAATATCGGTAGCCAAAATCAACACTCACACCAAGAGTTCCGTAGGAACGAAATATTGGCAGCGTCCCGGAGGAACGAAATAGTGGAAGCACCCATTACGGGTCCATGTTTGTATTATTCCAATTCTTTGAAAATATATCGCGAATCATATTCCACATCGAATTCTTCCAACAAATTCCTGTATTCAACTCAAACCGGCCTTTTACAAATCCACGTTCATTGATCCATTTCGACGAGTTTGCTTTAATAACTTGCAATAAATCAGAAAGGGATTGCGCTGGTCTCATACCAAAGAAAACATGAACGTGGTCGGGCATGCCATTGATTGCAAGTAACCGATGATCATTTTCACGAATGATGCCTGTGATATATTTAAATAATTCATCCTTCCAATTTTTTTGGATTATCCCTATCCTATATTTGACGGCGAAAACAGCCTGGATATGAATTTGGGTGTATGTGTTGGCCATGGCGTAAAAATAAAGAAACAATTATTCCACGCGTATGAAATGGAGTTCGGTTTTCCTGACAATATTCTTGAGTTTCAAGAATTAGAAAGAGCGCGACCCCGGATCCTTTTATGTCGTCCCTAGCGGGACTTGGTTTGTGCATATTTGAAATTTCTACCGATATGCCATCCCTACGGGATTTGGGCTTTTCGTCACCAGGGACGTTATCTCCACGGCCTTCGGTATGAATGATAGCCTGCTCTCCCCTTGAGTTTCTTTGCGCTATTTTTCAAGTGTTTTTTCAATTTACATGCGAGTGATTTACTCATACTTTTCTCCTAGGCAGGATCCTCTTGTCCACAACCGTCAAAAAAATCACTGATCAACTTCTGGGATGAAACTCCTGAATAACCTGTCGCAGGTAATCCCGGTCAAGGTGCGTATAGATCTCCGTTGTGGTAATCGATTCGTGGCCCAGCATCTCCTGCACTGCCCGAAGGTCGGCGCCGCCTTCGATCAGGTGGGTGGCAAAGGAGTGCCGGAAGGTATGCGGACTAACGACTTTATTCAGCCCGGTTTTCTTCACCAGGTTTTTGATGATGGTAAAGACCATCACGCGGCTTAGTTTCTTGCCGCGGCGGTTAAGAAATACATAACTTTCAAATCCCTTCTGGACGCCGAGGAGAACCCGTATTTCCTCCAGGTAGATCTTGAGATACCTCATAGCATCCCTTCCGATGGGCACGAGCCGTTCCTTGTCGCCTTTGCCTGTCACCCGCAAAAAACCAATATCAAAATAGACATTGGACCGTTTCAGGTCGACCAATTCGGAGACACGCAATCCGGAACTATATAACACTTCGAGCATGGCGCGGTTTCTACCTCCTTCCTGTGAAGAAAGATCAATGGCTCCAAGCAATTTCTCGATCTCGTGATAACTGAGCGTATCCGGCAGCTTTCTGCCGATCTTCGGCCCTTCGATCAGCGTAGCAGGGTCATTGTCGATCAACTCTTCAAACAATAAGTACTTATAAAACGCCTTGACGCCCGACAGGATCCTTGCCTGGCTGTAGGCACTCATCCCCAATTCATTGATGTATTGAAGAAAATCCTGCAGATGCAGGGTGGTTAGCACCAGCGGCGAAAGGGAAAGCTTTGAAATTTCAAGATATTGCCGGAGCAACTCCACATCGTGGGCATAGGCTTCAATGGAATTCCCGGAGAGCGACCGCTCCAGTTTGAGGTAATTTACAAAATGCTTACGGTGTAGGTTCCATGAATTTCCAGACATACTTTGTTTGATAGCCTGTTAATTTAACGACATTTGTAAAGATCGTAAACGGATGCTTCTAATGCTATGAAAATTCAAATCATCAATGGTCCTAACCTCAACCTGCTCGGCAAGCGTGAGAAAGGCATTTACGGCGACCAACCGTTCGAGGCCTTCTTTGCTGAATTGCAAAACCGTTTTCCATTGGACGAACTCCGTTATTATCAATCCAATGTGGAAGGAGAGATCATCAACAAACTTCACGAGGTGGGTTTCCATGACGATGGAATTATACTGAATGCCGGCGCGTACACTCATACTTCCGTAGCTATCCACGATGCTATTGGAGCGATCAAAACGCCCGTGGTGGAAGTGCATATCTCCAATATCTATGCGCGGGAAGAATTCCGGCACACGAGCCTGATCACGTCCAAATGTGCCGGCCTGATTACCGGTTTTGGGCTGGAGGGGTATGCCATGGCGATGGGTTATTTGACTTTGAAACGATGATTTGAAAGGTGAACGCAGACCGATGGCCACAAAGACACGAGGACACGAAATGATTTCCTTCTACCCAGGTCCTTCCCGCGTGTATGATGAAATTCCGCGTTATGTTAAGGATGCCCATCAGCACGGCATTCTTAGTTTGAACCACCGAAGCCCGGAGTTTGAAGAACTTTCAAAAAGGACCATTGCCTTGTTGAAAGAGAAGCTCAGCATCCCCGGTAACTATACTATTCTTTACGCCTCTTCCGCGACGGAAT
>DATHFS010000794.1:0-4375 GCA_035317975.1 Cyclobacteriaceae bacterium
CCCCTTTTGCCTACTGCCATTTGCCTACTGCCTACTCTTCCCCCGTAATCCCAAAATTGCATCGATAACTTCCATCCCCACCTGCCCCTTTGCCTACTGCCATTTGCCTACTGCCTACTCTTCCCCCATTATCCCGAAATTACATAGATAACTTCCCATCCCCACCTGCCCCCTTTGCCTACTGCCTACTTTTAAACAACCGGCAACTACTTCAAACACCCGCCCCCTGTCAACCTGTACTCTCCCTTTTTACGGCTTTCCCACCGCAGATTCAAACCGTCGGAAACGATCTTGATAATATCCTCTGCCGGATTGTTGTAAAACGTACCGGTAAACCGGCAGGTCAGTGTTTTCTTTTGCTCTACTTCGATACGAATATCAAAGTCCTTTTCGAGGGTGCCGATAATGTCGGCTAATGATGCGTTTTCAAATTTGTGGTACGGGCGGGATTCAATTCCGGAACCAGGGTACAGAAAGAAAAAACCGATTACGATAATCGCTGCCATGGCAACGGCGGAAGAAGTCATTTTCCTTCGCTTGCGGTTCCGGCGCTTACGCTGCATGATGGTCTTGATTTGATCAAGTCCTTCATAGAAATGAGCATCCGCCGGCGAGCGATCGGTATCCTTTCCATTCTCCCATAAAAGCCTGATGTCATTGTATTCTGTTTTATTCGCTTCACTTCTACCAATCCATTCTTCCAGATCCGCTCTTTCGGTCTCGCTTGCCTTACCGGAGAGAACTTTATGAATAAGGGATGTCGTGTCCATATAAAAAATAGCTAATCAGTTATCTCCGTTTTATTAAAAATCATTTTCAATCATAAAAAATCACAAGAATCATAGTTCAGACATTTGCCAGGAAGGCCTGCCTACGCGAGGCGCTCCGGCTGGCAACGCACGAAGACACTAAGTTTTTTATTTTTTCGTTCTTAGCATGTTTTTTAAACAGTCCCCTTCAAATTTATTTCTTCCTATCCTTTGTGTCATTGTGCCTTCGTGGCAAATTCACAATGGGAGCTCCTATCTATTACTCCATAAAAAGGCCCGTTACCCTATACTCGAACTCACCTTTTTTGATGGACGGCAATATTCGGCCGCCTTATTTCCGGGATAACCAGTACCGCCGCAACCTCTTGCCGGCGCTGGCCAAACTGCGCTCTACTGCTTTTTTCGAAACGTTCAGTCGCAGTGCCATTTGTTCGGTAGTCATTTCTTCGTCCATTTTCATTAACAGGCATTCCCGCTCCCTTTTCGGAAACCTGACAATGACCTGCCTGATCTCACGGCTTATCTCCAACCGGATCATTCTTGCTTCGACAGGATGCTCACTTGCCGGAAAGCCATGTCCGTTCAGAAACAACACCTGCTGCTCGTTCAGGTCGATGGTCCGTTTGTAATAAGTTATGGCTTTGTTCCTTACTACACGGACAAGGTAATGTTCAATGGAACGATCGTGGTGCTGGCCGAGTTGTTTGTAACTTTCCCATACGTGCACAAAGGTCTCCTGGACAATATCCTCCGAAGCTTTTTGATCGTGGGTCAGGCTTTTGGCGATCCGGATCAGGCTGTGATAATACAAGTCGTAAAGAATTGCGATCGCCTTCGAGGGAAGGGAGTGCAACAAGTTCCTGAATCGTTCTTCGTCGAAAGCGCCTGACATCCATTAAATGTTTACAATAACCTCTTCCCGGGCCGGTCAACCTAAGAGCTATGCCACTTTACCCCGATTGCGATCGGGGCGAAAGCGTGAATTAGTGACCTGTTAAAAAAAGAACCGGGTTTCATGAGGTAATGGCTTCATAGGCTCCATCAATTTAAAACTAACGGGGGTAAAATAAAATAGTCCAACCTTGAATGTTTGACCGGAAAGCTCATTTCGTTCCGGGAATTATAGTTAACAAATTTGCAGATCCTGGTCTTGTCACTTACCAAATGTTAACCGCTGATCATGTATCGTGCTTGCCGGCAACGTATTGCATGCTTGTTCATGTCAGTTATGCCAATGCCTATCAAGATAGAAGACTGCCGCCTGATTAGCGCTGCCGCCTCCAGAATGTCAGGAAAACCAGACTCCTGAACTGACGAAATACCCCTTTCCAAAAGGAAATCCGCCTCCAAAATTCACGGTTTTCCACCAGTCCCCTTTGCGCCCGGAAATGCAATTCATTCAGTAAATTGCCTTAACGGTGAATTTGTACATTGCGCAAAAGACATACATACCACATTCTGATAATTCTTAAATTCCGTAAATTCTGATCCAAATTCTGACATATGAAACACCTCACCCGAAGAGCCTTTCTCACCCGCAGCGCCGCAAGTCTTGCCGGCACAGCCATGATAGCACCACACCTGTTGCGCGCAGAAACAGAAACCCTGCCGCCAAACCTTATCGGATTCCAGAGTTGGATTGTCCGGGAGTCCATCGAGAAAGACTTTGCCGGAACACTGAAGATGATGGCGGGGATGGGCTACAAGACCATGGAATTGTGCTCCCCTCCCGGTTATGCCAAGATGGGTTTTGGTCCGCTTCAAACGCTGAAGGCGCCGGAAATGAAACGCATCGTCTCCGATGCAGGATTAAAATGCAACAGTTGCCATTACGGTTTTGATGAACTGAAGCAGCATGCTCAGGAGCGCATCGACTTCGCCAAAGAGCTGGGACTTGAACAAATGGTTCTCTCCTCCTTTGGCTTGCCGAAGACCGCTACACTGGCCGATTGGAAAAAGGCCGCCGACGAATTGAACAAGGTAGGAGAACAGTCGAAGAAATCAGGAATGCCCCTGGGCTATCACAATCACAACGGCGAGTTTGAGAAGCTGGAGGGTGAATTGATCTATGATGTGCTCTTGAAGCAATTCGATCCATCCCTGATCAAGATGCAGTTCCAGGTAGCGGCCATCACCGCCGGCTACAAAGCCGCTGACTATTTCAAGAAATATCCGGGACGGTTTATTTCCGCCCACCTCTCCGACTGGTCAACAGCCGGCAAGGTGATGCCCCTTGGAAAAGGGATCGTGGACTGGAAGGAATTCTTCGCCGCAATGAAAACGGGCGGAGTGAAGAATTATTTTGTGGAGATAGAATTGCCCTTGATGAAGGAGAGCGCGGAGTTTCTCAAGTCTGTCTAAGCAACGGGCAAGGGCACGAAGAACCACAAAGAGCACAATGACTTCTTGGGGCTGTGTTTAAGTGTTGAAGTGTTAAGGTGTTGAAGTAAGGGGTCCTACGCGTCGCTTTGGTACTCACAGCTATCAACACATCCGCACTTCAACACTTCAACACTTCACCACTTCAACACTCCAACACTCCAACACTCCAACACTTCAACACTTCAACACTTCAACACTTCAACACTTCAACACTTCAACACAGATTCCACACCCCTACCGGTGAAAATTAAAAAAGTTACAAAACAAGAATAAATAATTTTTTCAGTGAACGATTACGATTCACTGTCCGCTGTTTCCGTACAGTGTTAAAATCGGACACCCCGTTATCACACTGTTTTTCCACACCGTTGCCAATAAAATCTTTGGCAACATTTTCGCTAAGCGTTTAACACCCGCCTAAACCTGAACACAGGAAATCTGAGACGCTCAGTCCTGAGCATTTTGTTTTGTAACCTATTAACACGCTTAAAGTATTCAACGTATGAAAAGCAAATTCACCGTTCTTATCGGCGTCGTGTCGATGTTCACAATTGTAACAGGTCATGCCCAGGTATCGCCTACTGTTCCAGTCATATCCGCTCCCACCAACAGCAAGATTGATGGAACTCCCTACCTGGATGAAAAATTTGCCGACGGAGAGATCACCCTGGGCGACAAGATCCGGAAGGTTCCGGTCCGGTATAATATCTTCCAGGATCTGATGGAATACAAACAAAATGGTCAGTCCCTGGTGCTGGATCCTTCCCCGGCCATTCATAAAGTTCATTTCGGCGACAACACGTTTGTCGTTCAGAAGGTTGAATTCAAAGGGAAAACAAAAAATGGTTTCCTCGCTCTGCTGGACAGCGGAAAAGTGATGTTATTTTCGAAAAAAGGAATCATGTACCTGGACGGGAGAAAAGGAGGAGCGCTGGACGGCACCGATCTTCCCGCACGCTATTCCAAAATCCCGGACGTATTTTATTATAAGATAGGCGATGGCGAGCTGCATGAAATTGAAAGCATCAAATCGATGATTGCCAGTTTTCCGGAGAGGCAGGAGGAACTGACCCTCTATGCAAAAAAGGAAAAGGTATCGACCAGGAAGGAGAAAACCCTGGTTCAGTTTGTGCAGTATTATAATTCCCTGTAAAAAAGGACGCAGTCCAGTTTTTACCGCGGAGGCGCAGGGGCGCAAAGGAGGCGCAGGGGGCAAAAGGATA
>DATHFS010000795.1:0-3985 GCA_035317975.1 Cyclobacteriaceae bacterium
ATTTTGTGTTCTATCCCGATTCCGTGATTGGAAAAAGCAAAGTAGGCGAGATCAAGGAAAAACAATTTGGCAGCGTCTATTTCCCCCAGGTGACCCTGTCGGAATTCAAGATGAAGTGGCTACCGAAGAAAGACCAGCTAAGACTAAAAAACATGCGAGACCCGTTTTCGCTTTATAAAGCAACGGCCACTCTTAATGGAACGCTAACAGTTTCCGAAGGCGGCGTGGCCGGATCGGGTAAGCTCAGTACCCGCGGCTCGGAAGTGGCGTCGAGGGAATTGAGTTTTGCCGCCAAGGATTTTGGAGCGCGGCACGCGACGTTCAAGGTGAAAACGGACAATCCCGATAAACCGGCTCTGGCAGGTGACGACGTTAGGTTAAAGTTCAATCTGGATCAGAATTTTGCCACGATCAGTCCTGAAGTGGAAGGGGAGGCCGCTATTGAGTTTCCCTACGCGCAATTCAAAACGTCGATCCCGGAGGCACGCTGGGATCTCACCACCCAAAAGATTGTGATGACCAAAGCGTCCGATGTTCCGATAGAGAATTCCTATTTTTATACTACGCGCAAGGATCTTGACTCCCTTAACTTCAATGCGGAGAAAGCCGAATACGATATCAAGACTCAGCAACTGAAAGTAAGTGGTATACCGTTCATCATCGTAGCTGATGCGAAGATCACACCCGAAAATAATGAGGTCCTGATCCTGGAGAACGCCAAGATCGGGCAATTAAAAAATACGACCATTGTCCTGGATACCCTCAATGGGTATCACCGCCTCACCCAGGGTGTAGTGGATATTGTGTCCCGGAAGGAATTCAATGGCTATGCAACGTATCAGTACGTGAATGCGGTGAATGACACGTTCAATATCAAAATGACCGATTTTCACCTGGAGAAAATTGGCGAAGAAGCCAAGGTAAAAAGGAGGGACAAAGCATTAAAAGCCACGCAACAAACCGTAGCGGAGGGAGCGGTCACGGATAAAGATAATTTGATCCTTGCCCCCCGGATTTTCTATAAAGGGGAAATGGTGATGTATGCCACAAAACCCGCCTTGCAGTTGAAGGGCTTTATGAAACTGGACCTGAAAAAGATCAAGAACTATTCAACGTGGCTGCTGTATGAGCAGAGTGGAGATGAAAAAGAAGTCTATCTCGATTTTGAAAAAGCGTTGACGGAAGACGGCAGGAAAGCGGAAGCAGGATTGCACTTTAGCTCCGACAATAGTCTTTATATCACATTCGTATTTGATAAGAAAAACTCGGAAGACGAAGACTTCTTCTTACCCGCCGGTTCTCTTTTTTTTGATAAGGAAAGTGGTGAATTCAAAATTGAAGATCGTGAGAAGGCCGCCGGTACTAAACTTTCGGGAAAGGTCTTTGACTACAATGAGGATAAGCAGGAAGTCCGCTTTGAAGGTCCGGTGAATTTTTTTAAAGGGCTAAAAGATTTCTCCCTCACCGCCACGGCGCTGGGGTCGGGCAACCTGGAGACCAGCGACATTAAGATGAATTCCTTTATCATGGCGGACATGAATATCCCTCCGCAGGCCTACCAACTTATGGCGCTCCATCTGCAGGAGATTATCAAGGCCGAAGGCGCCAGCGACGGATTAGGGGATCAGGCCGAACTGCTTTATAAAATTGCCGATATCATAGGAGAGAAAGCGGTGAAAGAATATGAACAGAAATCATTACAAAGCTATGTTTCGCTCAGCACCTTGCCCGCCCTGGTCAAGCCGATTGTCTTTTCGAATGTCAATTTAAAGTATTCCCAGAAAGCGAAAGCCTTTTACAGTGAGGGTACGCTCGGGGTGAGCAACATCGGAAAATCCGACATCAATGGCGCATTTGAAGGGTTTATGGAGATCCGCAAAAATGAAGACGGCAGCCCCGTGTTTCATGTATTTTTTAAGGCCTCATCCGACGCCTGGTATTATTTTGGATATGAAGACAACAGGCTGTTGATCCAATCGTCCAACCCGGAATTTAATTCCATTATCAGCAAAAAAACAAATGCCTCCAAGGCCAAGGTGGGTGAATTGGTTTTTGTCCCGGGGAGTGACGAAGAAACCCTGGTATTTATCAACCGCTTCCGTCAGACCTACTATGGTATAGAGGCACCGTATGAGCTCAATGGTACGGCATCTGCTGAAAAGAAGAAGGAAAAAAAGAAAGATGAAAAAGATGATGGGTTTTAGGACTCAAGGCTATTATTCTATGACAGCCTCGACCGAATCCATTTTGCTTTCCTTATAGGCGCCCGAAGTAGCATAGAGGATTTTCCCTTTGGGATCCAGCACAAAAAAGTAAGGAATGTCCCGCCTTTCAAAATCCAGCGCCTCTTTATAGGGTTTTAATTCTCCTTTATAAAATAAAATGTAGGGCAAGAGTTGCGGATCAACTTTTTTGACCGCCTTTTTTTTAGCCGTGCCCGTTGCGGCAGCATTGATACCCGTAAACATCGGTATGAAATAAACATTGACATCGTATCCCATGCCCTCCATCAGCCCTTTTGTTTTTTGAATAAATTTGCTGAATACGGGCTCAAACCAGGAATTGAGTTCGTCCTCCGATTTCTTGGAATAGGCTAAACCCAGAAGAGTGTATTTGCCTTGCACATCCCTAGGGAGTTTTACGACTTTGTCTTCTACGGTTTGGGCCTCCATGGCTGGAAAAACTTTGCCAACGACTTGCGCCCAGGTGGGTAAGGCAAGAAACAGAATCAGCATCATTCCAAAAAGGTGTTTCATAGGGGAAAGGTACTAAATACCGCACGTACGAACCGGCTGCATCGCTGAATCACCCCAGAAGCCGATGAAATACAATGCTATTGTTTAAGCAGGCCGGGTAACAGGGTATGGGCAATGGCTTCAGAAAATCTTTTTGATCCTTTTACTAAACTAACCTGAAACCTCTATTTTTGCAGGCTTCCACTACCAGGGATTCACAATCAGCGATGAAGGAATATTTCTTAAAACTATATCAATACAATGCCTGGGCCGATGCCCGGGTGATGGAATGCCTGGAGCGTCAGCAGGTTAAGGACGTTAAAATAGTGCGAATTTTTGGACACCTCCTGAGCGCCCAGCTTATTTGGTATAACCGGTTCAAAGGACTTCCAAAAAGCCCACTGCCGCTATGGGGTGATCATTCACTCTCAGAGCTGAAGTCCATCGCAACAGAAGCCTCCCGATGTTGGCTGAGCTTTGTCGGTGAAGAGGATACGTTTGATCGTGTGCTGAAGTACACTAATTTTGTTGGGGATTATTATGAAACGAACATCCGCGACCTGATGACCCATTTGGTGAATCACTGCAGCTACCACCGCGGACAGGTAGCGGTCTTGTTACGTGAAAGGGGATTTGAACCGGTCAATACCGATTTTGTTACTTACGATAGAATTATTTCCGGACAGCTAAAAGAAACCTAATATTACCTTTATGAAAACGATACAGCTCCTGTTTATTTTGTCAATGGGGTCGTCCAGGGTGCTTGCGCAAGACGACGTTACCCTCTGCCATACTTCTGCCACCGAGAAGTTTGCCCTCTTTGCCTCGAACAAGAAGTTCAACAGCGAACACCCCAATCCGCGGGTGTACATTCATGTGAGTCAGGCCGGCGGCAAGATGATTACCTTCAAAACCCCGGATGGCAAGGAGGCCAATGGCTATTTGCTGGAAGCCAAAAAGAAGACCGGCAATTGGATATTTGTCTTCCAGGAGTGGTGGGGATTGAACGATAACATTAAGCGATGGTCGGAGGATTTATACAATGACCTTGGCAATGTAAACGTACTGGCGCTCGATATGTATGATGGCAATGTGACCGCCGATCCAAAGGATGCTCAAAAATACATGCAGGAATTCAAGCAGGAGCGGGGTGATAATATTGTCAAAGGCGCCCTGGCCTATGTCGGACCGGCTGCAAAAGTCGGTACGGTGGGTTGGTGCTTTGGAGGCGGTCAGTCGATGCAGGCAGC
>DATHFS010000796.1:0-2254 GCA_035317975.1 Cyclobacteriaceae bacterium
CAGACGGCATGCCTACCTACCATTTGGCGAATGTGGTAGACGACTACCTGATGAAGATCTCTCACGTCATTCGCGGTGAAGAATGGCTTCCGTCCGCTCCCCTTCATGTGCTGTTGTACAAGTACCTGGGATGGGAAAATGAAATGCCTGCATTTGTGCACTTGCCTTTGCTGTTGAAACCAACCGGAGATGGTAAACTCAGTAAGAGGGATGCCGATAGAATGGGTTTCCCCATTTTCCCTTTGGATTGGACTGACCCCCTGACCGGGGAATTGACTAAAGGATTCCGTGAGAGCGGCTACTTGCCTGAAGCGTTGATCAACTTTCTGGCCTTTCTTGGATGGAACCCCGGTACGCAGCAGGAAATCTTTTCGATGGACGACCTTATCCGGGCTTTTACGATTGAACGAATTGGAAAAGCGGGCGCAAAGTTCGATATTCACAAAGCCCAGTGGTTCAATCAGCAATACCTGAAAACGAAATCCGATGAAGACCTTTCAGGCTATTTGCTGGAGTCGCTCAAAAGAGAAAAGATTGATTGCAGCAACGAAAAAGCAATAAAAATATGCTCAGTAATGAAAGACCGGGTTACTTTTCCGGACGATTTCTGGAAGTTGGGCAAATTCTTTTTCGAGGCCCCGGTTTCATTTGATGAGCAAGTCGTCGCTAAGAAATGGAATGAAGACGCAGTGAAAGTACTGCAGGCCTTTCGCGGGGAAATGGACAAGCTGCCTTCCACAACGGCGGAAGGGGCAAAAGCCACACTGGAAAAAGTAACTGCCAGCCTGGGCATTGCCACGGGCAAAATCCTGCAGGCTGTCAGGGTAGTCATCACCGGAGGCGCGTCCGGTCCGGATTTAATGATGACCATGGAAATCATAGGCAAGCAGGAAGTCCTGGACCGGATTGATTATGCATTGAAAACATTGAGTATAAAAGTAACGTCATGAGAAATATTTCCCGCTGATCTCGCAGATTTACACAGAACTGTATCTATTTGCTTTTGCTTGCCCTAGCATCACTCGTAGACAGCGAATCTGCGTAAATCCGCGAGATCTGCGGGAAAAATGGCATAATAAACGCTAGCCGATGAAAAAGAAAGAAGACCTCCCCAGCAAAAAGCAAGGCAAACCCCGGGTCCACAAAGACCTGGATGGATTTGAACTCGCAATTGACCAATTCGGTGAACTCAAGTCCAACACGAAGATTGAGAAACTCATTGAGTTTCTCGATAAGAATGTCGATGATAAGAAGCTGGCCGAACGGGAAGACTATGAAGACCTGAAAAAGGGTAAGAAAAAGAAGAAAAAGTAAACACTAATTTCCTGGGAATCCAACGTACCTGGTATTACGTTACCCTAGACTAAACTTTGATTCCAGCCATGAACCGATCCCATGAAATTGACTACCGGATTATTGGAGAAAGCATCCAAATCGTCGAGGTAGAACTTGACCCTTCCGAAACCGTAATTGCTGAGGCCGGCGCCATGCTCTACATGGAAGACGGTATTATGTTTGAGACCAAAATGGGTGATGGATCCGCCCCGAATCAAGGTCTTTTTGATAAACTCCTTTCAGCCGGGAGCCGGGTTCTTACGGGCGAATCGCTTTTCATGACCCACTTCACAAATCGCGGAAACAAGAAAGCAAAGGTGGGATTTTCGGCGCCCTACCCGGGGACGATCATTTCCGTCGACCTGGCACAAAGTCCCGGAAATGAGTTGGTCGTTCAAAAAGACGGTTTTCTTTGTGCCGCTTATGGTACAAAACTCTCCATTGTTTTTAATAGGAAAATCGGAGCTGGCCTGGTCGGGGGAGAGGGATTCATCCTTGAAAAACTGCAAGGGGATGGAAAGGCCTTTGTGCATGCCGGCGGGACAGTCATTGAACGCACCCTTAACAACGAAACCCTCCGTGTGGATACCGGTTGCGTTGTGGCGTTCGAATCTCAAATTGATTTCGATGTCGAAACAACGGGAAGTTTGAAATCGATGATCTTTGGCGGTGAGGGGATCTTTCTTGCCACGCTCCGGGGAACTGGAAGAGTTTGGCTACAATCCATGCCCATCCGGAAACTCATACAGGCCCTGGCTCCGTACGGCGGAAATACCAGAAAAGAAGCAAGTTCTTTGTTAGGCGGACTGTTTGAAAGTTAATGGTCATGCCTCCGGCGATTAGCATCGGGCTCATCCGGGAAGGCAGGATCCCTCCTGACAGACGCGTTCCTTTCACTCCTCTTCAGGCAGAAGAAATT
>DATHFS010000797.1:0-3769 GCA_035317975.1 Cyclobacteriaceae bacterium
ATTCTGCCCAGGTCTACTGGCTTGGGAAGGTTGGATTCAATTAAGGTGGCCAAAAGCCCGGGGTCGGCTGAAAGTCCACATGTCCGTGCAAAATCATTTCCCGTGCCAAGGGGGATGAGCCCTAAAACAATCTGCGAACAGGACCGGTTGAGTTGAACGCCGTTAAGCACCTGATTCAGTGTCCCGTCGCCACCGGCCGCGATAATAAAATCAAAACCCTGGTTGGCGGCCGTCGAGGCAAGTTCAACGGCGTGACCGGCGCGTTGGGTTTCAAAAATAGTAAGGTCGAATTTCCCGGCAAGGGCCGGATAGATGTCGCGGTAGAATTTTTTCTTTTTGCGAGAAATGCCATTCAGTACGATGGCAACGGCCGCAGCCATTTACTTGCAATTTTTCTTTATCGCGCCTTTGGCTTCCTGTGAACCCAGTTCCTCAGCTCGTTTCAGATCAAGGCAGGCATCATAGTTATTATTCATCTGCAACTTCACCATTCCGCGCTGATAATAGGTCTCAGCATCGTTCGGGTAAAGTTCAATGGACGACGTGTAATCCTCGACAGCTCCCGCGAAATTTTCTTTTTCGGTCTTACTCAACGCCCGGTTATCAAAGTACGTTGGATTGGTAGCATCCAATTCGATGGCCTTGGTGTAATCAGCGATGGCGCCATCGTAATCGAGCATCGTATTTTTAAGAACGCCTCTCAGGTTGTATGTTTCCGGATCATCGTTTGCCAAATCGATGGCTTTATTATAATCCTCCAGCGCCCCTTTCAGATCTGCCTTTGCCGTCCTGGCAAGCGCTCTGTTTTCAAACCGCAGTGGATCCTTGGGATCGAGTTGGATAGCCTGGTCATAATCGGCAATCGCATCCTCAAAATGGCTGGTATTGTAGCGGGCTACTCCCCGGTAGTTATATAAGTTGGGGTCGCTCTTGTCCAATTCGATCGCTTTTGTATAGTCATCGATCGCGCTGACAAATTCTCCCAGCTCGGCTTTTACTACGCCGCGGTTAAAATATTTGTCGGCGTCGACGGGCCCGAGTTCGAGTGCCTTGGAAAAATCGAAGTAAGCGCCCTGGAGCTCATCGATATTGTATTTGGCGAATCCGCGGTTGGTGTAGGCTTCGGCGAATTTGGAATTGAGCCGGATCGCTTTATCCAGGTCTGCAATGGCTCCGCTGTCGTCCCCTAAATTGACCTTTGATTCTCCCCGGAAATTCAGGGCTTCCGCAAAGGTCGAGTCGATGTCAAGCGCGAAATTGAGATCCCCGATGGCGCCATAGAAATCCTGAAGCCCCATACGGGCACGTCCGCGCAAGGTAAAGGCATCTTTGTTTTTTGGATTTTTCTCGATGACCCTGGTTAAGTCGGCCTTCGCTCCGGCAAAATCTTTAGTGGTTATTTTTTTTCTTGCTGCTTCGAGCGGATCAGTCTGCCCAAAGGCCAACGTTGAAAACAGAATGAAACAGGATGCAAGACTGAAAAATTTCATAGATGCTTACTCTATCTTTGCTCCAAGGTAAAAAGAAATTTCCCCAATATGATATTTTATGGTAGGGTATGTGCCAGTAGGACTTACGACGTAGGGAAAGCCACTCATCATCTTTTTAAAACATAAACCGTTGCTAAACGTAAATTGCATCCATGATGAAATCTATGAAACTAACTATCCTTTTAGCGGTGGCCTGTTTTCCATGTGCCCTGTCGTTCGCGCAGGAAAAGCCGTTGGAAATGAAAATGGATTTTGAGGAATACGACCCTCCGTCCACGCTGGTGGTCGGGGAGCATCACCTGACCCGCGCGAAGTTCCCCTTTATTGATATTCACAATCATCAGGGCAACATGAACACGGCTGACCTGACCGATTTGGTGAAGGAAATGGATAAGTTGAATATGAAAGTGATGAATAACCTGAGCGGATATGGCTTCAGAGGCGGCACCGATCATTTGGAGAAATCACTTGAAAACATAAAAAGACAGTATCCCGACCGGTTTATTCTTTTTTCCAATATTGACTTTGGCGATATCGACGATCCTCAGTGGACAGCACGGACAACGGCACAACTGGAGCGGGATGTTAAACAAGGTGCCAAAGGACTAAAGATCTATAAGAGCCTGGGAATGTTCAGCAAGGACAAAAAGGGGAACCGAATTCACATTGACGATCCGCGCATTGATCCGGTGTGGGAAAAGTGCGGTGCCCTGGGCATCCCCGTATTGATCCATGCTGCCGATCCAAAACCATTCTGGCAACCTATCGATAAAAACAATGAACGGTGGCTTGAGCTGAAGCTTCACCCGGGTCGCCGGCACGATACCGATCCGGTAAAATGGGAAACACTGATCGAGGAACAGCATGCTATGTTCAGAAAACATCCCAAAACAAAATTCATCAATGCACACCTGGGATGGTATGGGAATGACCTCAGGAAACTGGGTCAACTTATGGATGAACTTCCGAACATGTACACGGAGATCGGAGCCGTGATCGCGGAACTGGGCAGGCAACCCCGTGCCGCCAAGGCCTTCCTGACAAAATACCAGGACCGGGTCTTATTTGGCAAAGACAGTTGGGTTCCCGAGGAATACGAAACCTATTTCCGCGTGCTGGAGACCGAAGACGAATATTTCCCCTACCACAAGCGCTATCATGCCTTTTGGAAAATGTATGGTATCGGCCTGCCCGATGAAATTCTAAAAAAGATCTATTACAAAAATGCGCTGGCGATTTTGCCGGGGATGGATAAAAGTCTGTTTCCAAATTAAAGCCCAGCATCGTCTCTCGAAGGGACGATGCGAACTAATGAGTTCAAACGTATCGTCCCCTTGGGAGGTCGATACGTGATACTATACTATCATCCCCATCGGGAGACGATACTTGACTATAGGGTCCAGCATTGTTTCTTGAAGAGGGCGATGCGAATTGATGAGTCCAAACGTATCGTCCCCTTGGGAGGTTGATACTTGACTATACTATCATCCCCATCGGGAGACGATACTTGACTATAAGGTATAGTTTGAAAGGTCAAACCAAATTATCTCTTGCCTCTGCGCCTACTTTGCGCCCCTGCGTCTCCGCGGTTTAGAGATCACAGTGTATTGAGCATACTGATTTCCTTCGACTCCAGGTAGGAAACGCCGCAAAGGAATTCGTCTACAGCACGGGCGGCTTCCCTGCCTTCGCTGATGGCCCACACGACAAGTGATTGGCCCCGGCGCATATCTCCGGCAGAGAAGACGCTTTCCACGGAAGTTTGATAGCGGGTGCACTTAACGTTGCCGGCTTCGTCGTAGTCTACACCCAGCTGATCGAGTAAACCCTGGTGTTGAGGATGGAGGAATCCCATCGCCAACAAAGCCAATTCACAGGGCAGGGTTCTTTCCGTTCCGGGAATTTCGCGAAAGGACCTGGCTTTCCCGGGCTCAGGCTTGTTCCATTCGATTTCTGTGATCTTCAGTCCCGTCAGGTTTCCGTTATCATCACCCATGAATTCTTTCGTCACGATCGACCACTGCCGTTCGCACCCTTCCTCATGGGAGCTGGACGTGCGCAAAATCATTGGCCAGTTGGGCCAGGGCATGCTTTCATTGCGGTCCACGGGGGGCTTGGGCATGATCTCAATTTGACCAACTGATTTTGCCCCGTGGCGGTTGGACGTACCGACGCAATCAGACCCGGTATCTCCACCGCCGATGACCATAACATTTTTTCCTGTTGCGAAAATATCTGTCTCCTTCACTTTCTTATCGCTCACCCGGCGGTTTTGCTGG
>DATHFS010000798.1:0-2280 GCA_035317975.1 Cyclobacteriaceae bacterium
TCATGCCGCAGGCGCCGAGGTAGCGCGGAGGAATAGTGCCCGAGGTCTTCACGGTCAGCCACTTTTTCTGCGACACATCATACTTAAAGAAATCGTTTTTGTAGGTAAAATAGCCGTAGCCTCCAAAAGTATAGACCGAACTATCATGCGGGTTATAAAACTTATTATTGTGCCAGTAATTGGGCTGGAGGTAGAGTGTGTCTTTGTTGCTCCACGTACGCTGGGCTATGTTATAATAGGAGAGGGTGTTCGTGAAAACATCGTAATTGATCAATGCCCCGGTACTCCCTGAATACAGGAGTTGATTGGCATCGGTATAAACGGGGTTGCCTGCTTTATATTTCTTTTTTTCAAAGCTGCCCTTTTGCATGCTCACGGTATAAGCATTGTTCCGGTCAACGGCATACAATGTGCCCGATTTACTATCGAACGTTACGGAGGGATATCTTTCTGTGATAAATTCCTTCCGGTGGATCCACTGAATATGCTTGTCGATCAGCCAGGTCGGATTCAGGACCACGGCCCTGTATTCGAGTTTTGTATCGTACACTTCGTTTACATTGTGATTCTTCAGTTCCCATTTTATGGCGGGCTGATTCAGGCGAAGCAGCTCAACGTCCTTCAGGCTGATAGGAGGTGCATCTGACGTTCTGAATTTTCCGTAATCATGACTGCCAAAATAAAACCGGAGGGTACGCAGCGTGGACATTGAAAAGACTTCCGTTTTCCTGTTACCGTTCCAGGAGAAAGCGATCTCGTTGGTCCGGGCCGAGAATGCTATGGATATGCGTGTCCACTGCGCGGGTTTCAGATCCACATCGGTGTATTCGAAGTGGAGTTTAGTTGGTTTATTATTAATAATAAGATTGAGATCGCTGAAATCGCTGTGCTCAGGGCTCGATACCAGGTCAATATTTAAGGAATCATTTGCAATGATCCTGAGCACATATCCATAGGCATTGGTCAGGCGATGAAATGACAGGTCAAATTTTATTTCAACATCACCCTGGACAATAAAGGGCTTCCCGGGATTGAGGTTTAAGGAGGTCCGGAGATCTTTTGTTACCTCGTGGGAAGCAAAGGACAACCCATAGTCCGGATCGCTCTTAGCAGGTTGGGCATTCAGCCCGCTAACAGAAAAAAGGACGGCTAACTGAAAAACAGACCTTCGGATGAGCTCAACCATCTTCCTTATATTCCCCTATCAATTTTCTCAACGAACTTAACTAAAAAAGGCCAGATTTTGAATAAAAATCTATGGTTTAAGCCGAAATTAAGCCGTTTTTAAGAACCCACTGATAATTTGGTGTTTTTGACTACTGAATAAAACACCCGATGAGAATTGCATCATTTTTCCTGCTTCTGCTTCTTATTGGACCGGGTTGCAGCCGAGCCCCGGTCAGGGAAAAATCTTCCGCCCGAAAAGTCAATCTTGTTAATCCCTTTATCGGAACAGGGGGACACGGACATACATTTCCCGGCGCTGTTGTTCCCTTCGGAATGGTGCAACTCAGTCCGGATACCCGGTTAACGGGGTGGGATGCCTGCTCGGGATATCACTCTTCCGATCCTGTCATTCTCGGCTTTTCACACACTCACCTGAGCGGAACAGGGGTCGGTGATTATGGAGATATTCTGTTTATGCCCACGGCCGGCGCTCAGCAATTAAATCAAGGAACCGCCGAAGATCCCGATTCAGGTTATTGTTCGACGAAATCAGCCGGATCGGAAACTGCATCGCCCGGTTACTATACTGTTACCCTCGCCGACTACGACATTACCGTCGAACTCACCGCCACAACGCGGGCCGGCATGCATCGCTATCGGTTCCCTGAAGGCAAAAAGGCAGGAGTAATTATCGACGTCGGACATACGCTCCAAAATCATTTTAATCAGACCAACCGGATTGAGGTAGTAAATGATCACGAGATCAGGGGCTACAAGCTGACGCGCGGATGGGCCCGCGAACAACCCATCTATTTCCATGCCGTATTCTCAGCACCCTTCACGTACCGGTTTGGTATAAAAGAAACGCTGCTTGCTTCTACCGCGAATACGGTAGACCAGATAGGAGCAAAAGCGCTTCTCACATTCGACCGTCTCGCAGGGAAGGAACTGCTTGTCAAAGTTGGGATCTCTGCCGTCGACTTCGAGGGAGCACAGAATAATGTAATGACAGAAATTCCGGATTGGGATTTTAATGGTGTTAAGGAAGCTGCCGCCACCGCGTGGACGAAATGGCTCGATCGGATCGACATTGCCGGAGGCACTCCCGAACAG
>DATHFS010000799.1:0-4512 GCA_035317975.1 Cyclobacteriaceae bacterium
CGGGCGCATATCCAGTTCTACTTCTTCGTATGCCCGGGCACTTTTATTCAGCCCGACATTAGTAGTAGCAGGTGGCGAAGGCAAAGTGAGACCCTATGCCAAAATTGGCTTTGCTCTTGGTACGGCGAAAATCCTATCGGAGTCCAGGAGCAGTAATACATCCGAGGGCAGCACTCCCTACGCGAGTGAAATAAAAACTGAATTGAGCGGAGGACTTTCCTTTGGGTTCAAGGGTGGGGCAGGACTTGATTTTGGTGTTTCTAAGAGAGTGAGTTTTTTCACGGAACTGATGTTCACCAGCATGAGCTATTATCCCAAGAGGGGTGAGGTAACTGAAAATAAAATAAATGGAGTTAGTCAACCCGCTACTCCGATCGTGACCTTCAAGGAGCAGACCACCTACACGAACAGCAATTCCAACCCCGGCACCGAACAACTTCGCTTTTCAGTTCCATTGGGAAGTCTATGCATGAACGTTGGATTAAAAATCAGGCTTTCCAGCGCCGGTCAAAAGGGAATGATCCCGCAATAACCTTTTACCAACGTAGGGAACCAAACCTGCTATGAAAAAGCAAATCACACTCTTCCTCTTCATGATGCTTGTCATGACCGTACTTTTCCTGAAAAGGATGAGCGCAGTAGATGCCAGTCAGCGCAGGCAGGTGAAGCCAACCGTGAATCACGAAAATCAAAGTGGGTTCCTTGAAAATTGGAATAACACCATTTCAAAAACAAGGAAGTCAATTGACTAAAATTCAAGATAAACCGATATGAAAATAGCAATCTCAATTTCCATCCTGATCTTCTAAACCGCGAAGGCGCAGAGGCGCAAAGTAGGCGCAGAGGCAACAGATAATTTGGTTTGACCTTTCAAACAATACCTTTTTAGTCAGCCCCTTGAAGATGAAACAGAAACCGGCTTTAGCGTTGACTCACGACTAATTATTATCCTCAAACTGCTTCTCCAACGGAAGCTCCTTTTCCAGATCGTCAATGATCTCCCGGTCCAGTGGCGTGGTCTTGATCACGTTATAATTGTCCCAAAATGCTTTATTATAAGGAAGGTCCTGGTACTGCAACCCGTAATTTCTCATCTTTTCAGTCGTGCCAATGCGCTGCTCCGTATTGGGATAAATCTGATTGATCAACAATTGCTGATGAAGGCCGGTCTCGAACCGCAGTTCATCTGTTTTTTGATCATGCCAGTTGATCTTCGAATCGACCGTGATGTAATTGAGGTACATTTTCCCATTGTATTCCTTAAAGTCAATTGTTTTTTTTATGCCTGCAAACTTACCGACCAGGCCCCGGCGCTTGCCCCATCGTTCCGATTGCTCCCGTTGGTATTCAAGGTGAATGATCGCGTACGTTTCCGTGTCGATGAATACCTTCAGGTTATATCCGTTTTTCTGGGTAAGGACGAAAACCTGCCGGCCATTATGGGAGGTATTCTTCTCGCGTTTCAGACTGGAGAAGAAAATGTTCTCTTCGGGAAACTGGCGGTACCGTACATTATTATTTAGCAACAGATCTTCAAGCAGGTTGTCCTCATCAAAATACGTGGTAAACCGGCTGGAGTAGCCCAGACTTCGCCGCACTTCCAGCAACGCAACCCGTTCGCGTAATTTGAATTTATTGCGGGGCTCTTTATAATCATCATCATAAATCTTGATGGCGGCTTCGAGCAGGGAGATATAAGTGCCGCCCAGTTTTTTGGTGTCGCGGTAAAACCCATCCATCAGGTAAGGCTCTTTGGGAAAATTTTCGTCAATGCGGTCCAGTGCAATGCGCAGGATCTCGCCGACGGCCAACGAATCCGAAACGACAACCTCTTCCAGCATCTGGGTTGTTTCGACCAGTTCTACCGACAGGGGCGTGACGATCAACGACCAGACCGGCGCTTCGAAGGATTGATAGCTCAACATCGAAATAACCAGGATCTCGTTCCGGTATTCTGCAGGGATGTGAAAGTCAAATTCCCCCTGGAGGTTGGTGATCGTGCCAACGGTCTTGCCCCGTATCCACACGGAAGCAAACGCCAGCGGCTCCCGGGTTTGTTTATCAATGACCCTTCCGGAAATCGTAATTTTTTGCGCCTGGATACCTCCTATAAAAAAAATGAAGGCAGATAGGAAAAAAAGCCGTTTCATCCCGGGCAATTTAAGTGAACAGATATTTCAAACATAATGTTTTCCCTACGCAAAGATACGCTGCACGGGCAAATACGCGGATTCGTCGGTTATTATTGCCTTTTGGCGTCTTTCGGTGAGAATCGTTAATTTTAACCTACACTTTATCAAGTTTTGAAGTGGATTGACTACATACCGAAGATCTGGAAAAGGGCCTACATGCTCATATGCATCTGGTATGCCATCAATTTTGCCGTTAGCGCCTTTTTTGAGTGGAAATTTGTTAACCCGGCTTCCTACGTATTGTGGAACGGTTTTTTCTTGTTTGAAGCGCTGTGCGTTTTCATTATTCTCATTTTCCTGTGGTCGCATTTGCTGGCCTACTTCAAACCGGTCATTCAGATCACCGGGCATATTTTCGGTTTGATTTTTTTCTTTTTAGTGATGGGAACCCTGTCGTACTACTTTACCGACTATATGGACGGCCTGGTGTACTTCGAGCATTGGAAAGAATACATGCTGGGGTTGATGAGTTGGGATGCCCTTCGCTTTTACGACCAATATATCATTACTGCCGGCGTGTACTATGTGATCCGGTACTTTCAGGGGCTGCAGCGGAAGGACCGCGAGAAGAACGAACTGGCATTAAAAAATAAAGAGATGCAAATCTCCTTGCTCAAATCGCAGATCAATCCACACTTCCTATTCAATACCCTGAACTCGATCAGTACTCTGGTTCACAGCAGCAAAGAACAGGCGCGACGACTGATCACCCAGCTCTCGGATATCTTCCGCTACGCCCTCGACTCGCATGGCGGTGAAATGGTCAAGCTATCGGATGAGATCACGTTCATTGAAAATTATATCCGCATTCAGCAAGTGCGCTTTGGTGACCGGCTGCATTTCCAAAAAGAGATTGACCCCTCCTGCCTGACGATCCTTATTCCACCCATGATTTTACAGCCCCTGGTGGAGAATTCCGTCAAGTACGGCATTGCCCCGAAAGACGATGGGGGAACCATCAGCCTGACCGTGCGGCGCTCCGGCAATATTATTTTTTTTGAAGTGAAAGACGATGGCCTGGGTACCAAGGCAAAGAAAGTGATGGATGGAAGTTCCAGTGGTGTCGGTATGGCCAATACGGACCTCCGGCTCAAAAGTTATTTCGGCCCTCAGTCAGGGTTGCGGGTACGCGCCACCGATAGGGGGTATTCCGTGAACTTCTTTATTGAACCCGACGAAGAACAATTTGAAAATGTAGAACCTGAATTTGAAAAACTACCCGTATGAATACAACATGCTTGATTATTGATGATGAAAAACTGGCCCGCGATCTCCTGCGCGAATTCCTCGAATCGTTCCCGCAGATCGAAGTGATCGGGGAGTCAGCCAAAGGAAGTGAGGCGGTGGAGAAAATTAACAAGCTTAAGCCCGACTTGATTTTCCTCGACGTTCAAATGCCCGGGATGAATGGCTTTGACGTGCTCGATGAAATTGATCATGAGCCTCATGTGATCTTCACGACCGCCTATGATCAATACGCCATTCGCGCCTTTGAGAAGAATGCCGTGGACTACTTGCTGAAACCGCTGGATGAAGAACGCTTTACGCAAGCTGTCAACCGGGCGCTCAAGCGCAAGACCACGGAGAATGGCGACCTCGAAGAATTGCTGCGGAGCATCAAGTCGGAGGGAAAGGGCTCATTTGATTCGCACATCTTTGTTCAAAAGTCAGAGAAGCTATTCAACCTGCCGGTGGAAGAAATCATTTTCCTGGAGGCGTCGGGAGATTATACGGTGATCACGACAAAAAATGATCAATTTGTAAGTTCCTCAGGCATTGGAAAACTGGAAGAGATCCTAAACCCGGATACCTTTATCCGCGTCCACCGTTCCACTATTATTAACCTCAATTTCTTAAAGGAGATTGAACGGCATTTTAACGGAGGCATGGTGGTCAAAATGCAAAATGGGAAGAGCTTTCCGGTGAGCAGGACGTATGCGAAGTTGATTAGAAAGAAGGTGGTTTAGTTTCGGCGTTGGTTCAAACACAGGAGAAACATAGGCACATAGGAGAAACATAGAAGCTTGGATACGATGTCCCCGCCCTTGTTGGTGTTCTTCACCAACAAGCGTCCAAAGCAAGGAACGTTATACCGGTCGCTGCTTGTCGATGTGCTGCGGTGGTTGTTGGTGAAGAACACTAACAACGGCGAGGGGGCGGGGAAAAGAACACCAGCACAGCGAGGAGCACCAGCAGGTTGTTGGTGAAGAACAGTCGAGTAGGCAAGGGCATTTCAGCCCAAGCCGCTCCAAGAACCGTACGTGAAAGTCTCCCTTCATACGGCTCGTATTATCCAATCATGCTTTTATTCCAAGCTTCC
>DATHFS010000800.1:0-3109 GCA_035317975.1 Cyclobacteriaceae bacterium
CAGGGAGAACTGGAAGCACGGATCGTTGGGTCATTGGTGGAAGTTTTAGAATTCCAAGGGGAATACCCTGTTTATGGTATTGGTTTGGGAAGCACCTACCAGGGGGCAATCTCGTTATTTGGGGCATCAGATTATTTAAAAGAGTATGGTTATTATGAAAGTGAAGGGGGCAGAATCGTATTAGAAGGAGGTTTTATTTTGTTTTTTTTACGTGTCATTTTGTTTATTGTCATGATCCGGTATTCCTACGTCCCGCCTTTAGGGAAGATCTTTTTATTTATTTTGTTCATCAACAGCATGATCGTATTCAATACCTACCTGAGTGTCTTTTTTATTCTGGGGATGATCTTTGTTGACCGGGCTTACTATTTAAAGGATGTTGATGAAGGCCAGCGAAAGATCCGTTTAAAGGAATTCCAAGCCAATCAAGTGAAGGTGCAAGGGAATGGTAATATTCAGTAAATGAGGCCAGTATTATTCATCTACTTAAAAGCCTTCTCCTTTACCGGAGGTATCGAAAAGTTCAACCGTAGTTTCATGAAGGCGTTGCACGAACTGAGTGTGGACGGCCTTTTTGATGCTTCGGCGATTTCAGCCTATGATGGTTTTACCGATGAAAAGTATTTTCCGCGGCTTAGATTTACGGGCGTTCGCGGTCTGAGAATTGTATTCGTTTGTATCGCTTTTTTCCGTGCACTGAAAAGCGAGGTGTTTATTGTGGGCCACATCAACCTGGGCGTAGTTGGGTATTTCGCAAAGCGGGTAAAGCCTTCTCTGAAACTCATTGTCATTGTACATGGGATAGAAGTCTGGAAGGAGCATACAGGGTATAAAAGAAAGGTGCTGGAGCAAGCTGATCTCATTTTATCGGTGAGTGATTTTACCAAAAATGAAATTACCCGGTACAACCGGACGGTGGCGCATGAAAAGATCAGGGTGTTTCCGAATACGCTAGATCCCTACTTTGAATTTCCGGCAAACTTTGACAAGCCGGATTATTTGTTAAAACGCTATGGTATCAGTAAGGAAACACCTATCCTGTTAACGGTTTCCCGTCTTGCCTTTTCGGAAAAATACAAAGGCTATGACAATGTGATCCGGTCGATGTTTGATCTGTCGAAGATCAATAAGAACCTTATTTACTTGCTTTGCGGAAAGGCGGATAAGAGTGAAAAGCAAAGAATCGGGAGGCTAATTGAAGATAATAAAATAAAGGGCCGCGTGAAGCTCCTGGGTTTTATTCCCGATAAAGAATTGATTGATCACTATTTGCTCGCAGACGTTTTTGTTATGCAAAGTAAGAAAGAAGGATTCGGAATTGTTTTTATTGAAGCCCTTGCCTGCGGACGAAACGTCATCGCCGGGTCCAAAGACGGAAGCGCAGAAGCGCTGATGCACGGTGAACTGGGCACGCTTGTACACCCGGATAGTGTTGAGGAATTGAAAGTGGCTGTGAATAATTGCCTGAATGGGAGTAAGCGCGATCCTTTGATGTTGCAACGGAAGGTGATAGCGGCGTTCGGGTTTGACAAATACAAGCAGCGATTGAGCGAGCAGATCGGTAGTTCTGCCCCCGCGCACCCCGACCCTAAAGGGGGCAATCGGTCAAGATTTTCATATCGATTTGGCGGACTCTTTGCTCAAAGGGAATGAGTACGGCTGGCCCCCCCACCTACACGAGGCGCTTCGGTGGGCAGGCTTTATGGTTAGCCTGCCCGCCGAAGCGCCTCGCGCAGGCGGGGGGTGTGCGCGGGCGAAATGAGGTGTTCCGGTCCCTCCGCGCACCCTCCGAGATTCCATCGAAAGAACCACTCGATTCCTGCATTATTAAATATTATATTTAAATTTTAACTTTACAAAACTCAGAATTATGGAAACAACGATCCGGATAAATACAGACCAGCTAACGTTGGATTTTGTGGATGGAATTAAGAAACTGTTTCCACACAAGACGGTTGATATTATTATCCAATCTGCTGATGATACCGAATATATCTTGAGTAATCCAACCTATGCCCACGAGCTACAAGAAAGGATTGAAGGGTATCAAGCAAAAAAGGAAGTTATTACATTGAAGGCCGATGAATTGCTATGAGAAACATCGAGTTTGTGCCGAAAGCCTTCAAAGAATACAGGTTGATTTATTCTGTAACGGAGAATTCAATTGTAGTGATGTCCTGTTATTCACACTATCAATAATAATCTTGGCCTGTCTTAATACCCGTTTTGCCAGATTCGTTTAGGTCCAGCATCGTCTCTCGAAGAGGACGATGCGGAACGACGTGGTCGTATCGTCCCCTTCGGGAGACGATACTTGACAGTTGCATCTCGCAAGCTGCATATCCCGACAATAAGGTAAGAAGGTTTGGAGTGGCGGGACAGTTGAGTGCTACTAAGGCAATAAGGTTTGCGCCATCTTTGTGGATGAAGAATATGCCAGTAAGTTTGCAACGAAAAACGCATCGGCGAGGTGGCTGCTTTTTTTTCCATCATTGCTCTATTCTATGAATGATTATTTTAAGCGTGTTTAAGTCACAGCAACGTTGCAAAGATTAAATTTTCGCAACGCTACCCGGATTGCGTGAATAGAAAGACGATTCTGGTGATCTATGAATATTTCCATCCCGGTTTCAAAGCCGGGGGTCCTGTCCAATCCCTGGTGAATCTGATCGGGGCGCTCAATACGGAATATGAGTTTAAAGTAATGACCAGCGCTTTTGATATGGGTGAATCCATTCCTTATCCGGATGTTGCGCTAAATGGCTGGAATGAAGTAGTTCTCGCGTCGCAAAAGAAAGTGAGTGTGTGGTATGCCGGCAGCAAAAACATGACCTTCACCGGCATGTTTAAAATTATCACAGAGGCAAATCCAGATATCATTTTTATCAGCGGCCTTTTCACGAAATGGTCTTCCTATCCGCTGGTGTTGCAGAGAATGGGGAAGTTAAAAAATGTGAGGATGATCATTTCGCCCCGCGGGATGCTGCAGGCGGGGGCGCTTCAGTTGAAACCCTTGAAAAAGAAATTGTTTTTGAATGCCCTTAAGCGGGCTGGCTTGTTCCGGTCAGTTTCGTGGCATGCTACCAGTGAAGAAGAGGGGCTGGACATT
>DATHFS010000801.1:0-14260 GCA_035317975.1 Cyclobacteriaceae bacterium
GCTCATTCGTTGCGTGCTCACTATGACGCTGCCCCAAAAAGAATGAAAGGCCCAGAATGGCCCCTACAAGGATAAAAACAAAGGCCCCGTACGCCAACAATGGCCACAAAAGGACGGTATTTTCAGCTGAACTATCCAAAACCCATTTGCCTCCAGCAAATGATTTTAATGTCACTACTTGAAAATATTCTAAATAAAATTTTGCCAGGTCGGCAAATTTTTATCGGCGATGTTCAATAGTAAAATTTTTAAAGATGAAAAACAAGAAGTCTTTTATCCGGAGAAAAAAAAATTTAATTAATTCAGCGACCTGATTTTAGGGTACCCCGGGAGGAGCGACCTCAATTCATGTTCATTTACCATGTGATGTGGTTGACCGTGAGGAAGATGATCCACCTGCCGCTCCAAGCCGATCAGGACCACGTGCCCGGCCAAAGGCGCTACTCTACTTTCTTTCCTTGTCCCCGGACGATGCGGCCAAGCGCCAACCGGACTACTTCATCCACTTGTTCATCGATGGTGATGTGGGTGGTGTCAATGACGATGGCATCCCTGGCCTGGACCAACGGACTTTCTTTGCGCTGACTGTCGATCGCATCCCTTTTTTGGAGATTTGCAATGATGGTATCCAAATCCACCAAGTCCTCTTTTTCAAGGAGTTCGCGCTGCCGGCGGAAAGCCCGGACTAAAATATCAGCGGTAAGAAAAAGTTTGAGTTCCGCCTCGGGAAAAACCACGGTGCCAATGTCCCGGCCGTCCATGACAAGGCCTCTATCCTTCCCCAGTTTGCGCTGCTGCTGAACCATGGCAGTCCGCACTTCCTTAATGGCGCTCACCTGGCTCACATTTTCGGAAATCCTCATTTTACGGATCTTCTTTTCCACATTAAGGCCATTGAGAAAGGTTTCGGTAACGCCGTTGCCATTGATTTGAAACGTAATCCTGATCTTCTGCAACGCGTTCACTATTTCCTTCGGGTTCGTAAGAGCAATGTGCTGATCCAGAAAGTAAATTGTCACGGCACGGTACATGGCTCCGGAGTCGATGTAGCGGTAGCCGATAATCTTAGCCACCTCTTTGGCCGTCGTACTTTTTCCGCAGGCCGAGTACCCATCGATCGCAATGATGATCTTCCGCATGGCTCAGCAATCCTTTAGCGGACAGGGAATCGGCTTGCCGGGCTTTGGAATTTTATTGCGATGAGGTTTTTTGGAAGACGCACAGGCCATCAAAATGGCGATCGCCAGGCAAACTAAGAAAGAGGATTTTACTTTCAAGGGATTAGAAATTAGAGTGAATCAAATTTAAGGGAAGGAATTCCATCTAGCAACCGTTTATAAATCAAAATAGCCACAGATTTGCAGATTTAGCCTGAAGGACCAAAAATCCTTAAGAGCCCGACGCGAACGCTTGACATGGAAAACAGTTCGAGCCACGCACACACAAACCTTATTCCCTTCGTAGCACTGAGCTGTCCCCCCACTCCCAAACCTTCTTACCTTATTGTCGGGGTACGCACCTTGCGAGATGCAAAGGACATTGAGCCAATCAGGTTCCCATGCTTGTGCCCATAGATAATATGCAGGAAATAAGGTAATAAGGTTAGCGTCTGACTTTAATGAAATCGGCAACCTACCCCGATTCGTAAGCATAAAAAAAATCCATGAATCTCTGGCCGCTTTTAGCTAAGTTCGATCCTCCGTTTCAGAATTGAGTTCCGGATCAATTAACGAATCAATAACACAACTGGTAAACCAACCCGTATGGAAGCCAATCAAGAAGGAAAAAGTGAAAAGTTTTTCAAGGATTTTGGAAAAAAAATAGATCAGTTCCTGAGAGAACTGAGAGAAACCGGCGACCGCGCTGAGGTCGAACTAAAACAGAAATTCGAAGAGCTAAAAAAGGCAGCGGAAACCCTGAAAAAGGAAGCAGGGAGCAAGGAACGGTGGAAGGAGGTTGAAGACGGCCTGAAAAAAGCGGGGCAGGAGTTGGAAACGGCTTTTAAGGCGGCGTTTAAAAAGAAGGAGAAGCTTTAAATGTGAAACGGCTCGGTCTTATCTCCTTGCTTTCGTTTTTTATCATTGCTAAACCGCGACCGATTTCAGCTCAGTCAAATTTTTTGAAGGCGGGGAGAATTGAGAAGTAAGAAGTAGGCAGGAAGCGCTGAGGGGTAGATTCCAGGGTGATCGCAATTCTATGCGTTTTGTTGAAATTTTTATATATTGAAAATTGAATCAACTTGATTCAATGAATTTGTTCGGTCCAAAATGGTAAGCACCTCCTTCCTGGCCAGGGTAGTATGTCGAATCTCAGCTGGCTTACTGTTGGCATGCCTCCTTATTTTGCTATCACCGGAATGGGTTCACGGCCAGGATTTCAGGCAAGGATACATCGTTAGAAATGGAAATGATACCCTCCGTGGACTTATAGCTTATCGGCCTGGAAAAAAAGGCTTCAGGGAATGCTTATTCAAATCATCAAAGAAAGAAAAGTCAACCCGTTTATCGCCGGACGCAATTGAGGCTTACGGATTGACAGGCGATGCGGAGTTTGTATCGGCAACCCTTCCTCCCGATTTTCATAAGCAGGGAAAAGTCTTTATACGAAAACTGGTACAGGGTCCATTGAGTCTGTATGTATATAGAGGCACGTTCGTCGTGAAAAAAGATACTCTTGTCACGTTGCCTCGCCTGAAGGGAAATAGCATCAAGGTTGACGGGCGAATGGTCTATCAGGAGAACAAGCGTTATGTGGGACTCCTTAACCTTCAACTCCAGGATTGCTCGATGTCTGCCAACACAACAAAATACACCGGTAAGGAATTGACCAGTCTGGTGAATAATTACAATCGCTGCAAAGGGCAAATGGCACTGATTAAAGCTGGAAACCGGCCGGGCACACGAGTTGATTTCCAGGCCTTTGGTGGATTTTTGCAATCGAATCTAACGGTGAATTATCTCAGTAGGAATACGTTCTCCCCCAGCAAGACGGTGTTTGGAGGAATCGGAATGGACATTTCCTCCCCGCGCTCGAATGACAAACTTTTTGTTTCGTTGGAAGCCTTCTATGTGAAAAGTACTTACCAGGGGTATTATGAAGCCCCCTACAACGGGGATCAAATGCGACAGGACATTTACCTGAATGTTTCTTTCCTGAAAATCCCGCTTGGATTCCGATTTAATTTCCGGGGAACATCGAATACACCTTACTTCAGGTTGGGCATAGCGCAGAGTTTTATTTTGACCAAGTCAGACCGAACCCTACAAGATAGAGTAGCCAGTAACGGCGTTGTTCAAAGCGACGAGTTGGTGGGCGGCTATCGCTTTAAGAATCCCCTTGGAGTATGGGGAGCTGTTGGGTATCAAAAATCGATTTCGTCGCGGATCGCGATTTTCGGGGAGTTCAGGTTTGAGCGTTCCAATGGGCCTGTAGGGACACCTATTCAGCCTTTTTCTCACGTCGTCAACTATAATGCAATTTGTGGGATCAGATATTAAGACCATGAATCGATTCGCCTTTTTCTGCCTTGTGCTTATTCTATTAAGCTGCACAAAAGAAACGATTACCAACCGTGAGTATCCACGTGTTACCACCATGGAAGTGACGAACATCTCGAGTGCCCAGGCCGTATTTCACGGAGACCTCTTTTTTACCAGCGTTGCGGTTACGGATTATGGTTTTGTGTGGTCAAACAACAGCTTCCCTGAAATTAACACCTCTCCACGAAGATCCCTTGGATCCACCACCACGGCAGGTCCATTCGAGGCAACAATCCAGGGAGACCTTATTGCAGGCAAGGAATACACGGTCCAGGCTTATGCGATTTCGACCGGCTTTGTGGTTTATGGGAAGGTGGTGAAATTCACAAGTCAGTAATTCGCAATTTTAGCAAATTGCATCAGCGGTCCAATTTCCTCTTCAACAACGCCAACGATTCCATCTCAACAGAATTTAAACTTGCTGTTCTTTCATCCCGATCGCTGCAACCCAAAGAAAATCACATCACCTTCACGTTATGTTTCAAATAACCATACACCACTGGAATTAAAAATGATATGATTAAGTAACCCCAAACCACTAATCCCTTCATTCCCCTTTTGAAAGAACTTTCATCCTTCCAGCGCGCGCCAAACTTCTCCGGATCAAACCTATGCTGATACCTGGACCAATTTACTGCACCTACAAAAACTAAGAGAGGCAAGAAAAACCATTTGAATGGTGGAGTATAGTCAACAAAAACTGTAACATCCATGACGGTTAGGCATTGCATAAGAGAAAGTAGTAGTATTCCCTTCCACTCAGGAATACTGTCCCCCATACTTTTGAAAAAACTATAAATCCTGTAATAGAAATAGTCGAATAAAACCATTATATTATTCATTTGCGGTCAAATCTAATTTCCAAAATATCGATCAAGGTAAATGTCTGCATGCCCTCCAATAGTTTGGCCGGTGGCTACTTTTGTGGCAACGTTGCCGACAGAATAAACTGTACCCACAATTGCGCCGGGGAGACCTATAAGCGAGACCACTCCAAATGTTCCATCCAAAACGTTGCTTGCAGTAAAACCTTTTTTCCTAATATCGGCTGCGGTGATCAAGAGACTAGCCGTTCCTAATGCAGCTCCAAAAATTTTTGCATTTTTTATATTCGTTGCATACTGCAGGGGACCAGTGTAAGGGCCTATGGCTTGCTTGCTATTGTTGCCGAACCTCCGAATATGTTTAAAACATCGCTAAGTGTATTCGTCCAATCGGATGGATTCGTACCGAGTTTTCCGGGATCACCTTGCTCCTCCGCCATTAGCCTGAGGCTTATAGTCTCCCGGCTTTACCTCAATACTTGAAGACGAACCATTGTTGTTAGCAACCGTTGCAACCACTGTTGTCGATCCGCCGCCTCCGCGCTCAAGGTCACCTTGTTACCTTCAAATGTTCCACCGTGCTCCACTGAACCTGTCTCATATTTAGAGTCGTGCGCACTGTATCCATCGGTGTATTCAAACATTCCATCCGGGTCAACGAAACGCATTGGGTTATCAAAAGCATATCGATAGGGACTCCATCTCTTTGCGTCTTCCGCCATTGGATCAATTACTCCCCACCTTCCGGTCTCTGGCATATACATTCTTGCTCCATAATCCAGCCAATTCAAGCTAAAGTCATCCTGGAACTCATTACCATTATAAAGATAATCGTTTTTGAAGGTCGTATTCTTCTGATATCCCAATGGATTGATCGCCAACCCGAACGGATAATAATCCGTCACCTGCGTCACTTGTAACGCCTTCGCTGCCTTAATATGTCGGATCAACATATCGTCAAAATACACACTGCTTGCACTCGCTACATTGCTTTCGTTCGCTACATAAATATACAAATAGCCATTGTCATAACCGGCTGGAACGGTCACTGAAGTCGTGAGCTTTTCCGGTCCCGCTTGAGCGTAAGTACTTACCATTTGGTAACCAAACTGGTAGCTGCTGAAATTATTGCTGAACAAAATATAGATGAGATAAGCCTTCGGCACATTGGCGTTGGCGGCAAGCCCTCCCGCTATGGTGGGCAGGTTGGTGCTGAATGCCGAGTAAGCTGCTTCACCGGTACCTATTCCATAAGCGCCCGTCAGTGCCGCTACCAGGTTGCTGATCACAGCCGTACTACCTCCTGTGCCAGCAGTATAACGCGCATACACTTCTGCCGTCACCTGGTCGCCTGTCCTTACCTGGATCAGTTTGGCCGGCCCGATCGGTTTGTTGGTGTAGCCGTTGGTTCCAGCCACCCGGTCGGGTGTGGGGGTCAGGTAGTTTTTGGGTGTGTGATTGTAGGTGGCAATTTGAAGTCGTGTAGCAGGGAGGTTCTTGAACTGGGCTTCTTCCGTGCTTTGAGAAGCCGTTTCCATTGTCGCTTTGTATTCGTCGGTGTCGTTGGTGTAGGCGACCACCACCCGGTTGTTTCCTAAATGGTCTTTGAGATAGTATTCATAGTTCCAGATACCTGTTGCGTCCTTCACCACCCTGCCTTCCGGTATCTGCAAAAATGCCACCGTGCTGCTTGTCTTGCATTCGTACTGGATAGGCTCAACGTAGCCCGATTGGGCAATCTGGCTGCCTTGGAAGGCTACTTTTGTCCGTTTATTGCCCGCTAATATCATCTTACCAAATTCATTTTGACTTTTTACTTTCAACAACCTATTTAAATTGTTTATGCCATCGTAAAAGAGATGGGTGGTAAGAGCCCGCCATATTTTCTCTCAGCTCCGTTGCCAATTGATCCAATTGAGATTTGTAAGTACTTTGTTGAATATCTGTTAGAACACCATTTTGATCGGCAATAATATATTTTAACATATAGTTGATGCGATCCGGAACCGATGAGTCTATGAGATTATTTGCAACCAATATCACCTCCTCTTTGCCCTGAAAATCTGTCCTTGATTCGAATCCTGATGAAACCTTGTCACCGGGAATAAATTGAAATAACGAAGTCAAATCCTCGGGATCAAAATAACTACAGGATATAATCAGGAATTCATTATTACCTAGTTCCTTGACCATAGCGGGAACATACGATTTAGTCCCTTCAATAAAGGGGACGTATACAGAGGTCGTTAATGCATCCATGTTGTTAAATCATCGGTTAGCTGAAATATTTCATTAGTTATCTCATCAACCACGACTCCTTTATTCGCGGTGGGGCGTACATAAATTTTGAGAGGATAATAAGTCCCAACACTTTCATTTATGGTTCGAAACCAATTGGTCGCAACATTGGCCTCCAATGTTTTGAATCTCAATGCGTCGTGTTCGCCGTGGTTCGCTGTGCCCGCCGTGACCTTGCGACGCAAATGGACCCCGACCACCGACGCCTCGGAGCAGGCAAGCCGGGGCAGGCACAGCGGTCAAAGCGGACCACAGCGGGCACGGCGAGAGTATCTTGATTAAACGAAATCCTACTATATTTTTACCTCCTTCCACTTCCCCCTTCGAAATACAAGAATGGCCGCCACCGCCATCACGGATTCTGCAATCGCAATGGCCCAAAAGGCGCCCGACGCGCCAAAGTGAAGATTCACGGCTAGAATATAGGCCAATGGAATTTGAAAAAGCCAATAGCCAAAAAGATTGAGAACGGTCGGCGTCCGGGAGTCTCCCGCCCCGTTGAAGGATTGCACAATCACCATCCCATAACCGTAAAAAACATAGCCGAAAGCGACGATCCGGAGGCACTCGGTGCCATAGCGAATGACCTCCGCATTGGTTGAAAATAATTTCATGATGGACCCGGAAACAAAATAGAAAACGATGGATATCAATCCCAAAAAAACCATATTCAAAAAACCAGCCTTCCAAACTGATTTTTCCGCCCGGTCGGGCTGCTTCGCTCCCAGATTTTGGCCAACCAGAGTTGCCGCCGCATTCGCCATGCCCCATGAAGGAAGAATGGTAAAAATAATGATCCGGATCGCAAACTGATATCCCGCAAAGGCAGCGCTTCCGAACGTAACAATGATCCTGGCCAGGAAGAGCCAACTGGTCGTAGAAATCAAAAACTGTCCGATGTTCCCGGCCGAGACTTTTAGCAGGCGCACGATAATATCCCAATCCACTTTACTATTTTCCCTGCGTATCTTAATGATCCCCTTTTCGCCGGCGAGAAAATATAGTTGGTATAACACACCGGCTGTCCGTCCTATATTGGTAGCCATAGCAGCACCCTCCACTCCGATCGAGGGGAGGGGACCCCAACCGAAAATCAGGATCGGATCAAGAACCATGTTGACAATGTTGGCAATCCATAAGGATTGCATCGCGATCGCTGCGTTACCGGCTCCGCGAAAAATAGCGTTGACGAGGAAGAGCGACACAATGGAAAAATTTCCCGCCAACATCCATAGGGTATAGCGGGAGCCGACCGCGAGCATACGTTCTGATGCTCCCATCATTCTAAGGATATCTTCATAGAATAGAATTCCTGTAATGCTGATCAGCACGGACACTACCAACCCGATATACATGGCGTTTACCGCAGCAACGGCCGCACCCACTCCATCTTTCTCGCCAATTCGCCGCGCCACCATGGCCGTGGAGGCCATACCCAATCCCATGGCCATGGAATAAACAAGGGCCATGACGGATTCGGTAAGACCGACAGCGGTAACAGCATCATTGTCATTGAGCCGGCTGATAAAAAAAATATCGACGACCGCCAGGAGTGACTCCATCGCCATTTCCAAAATCATGGGAATCGACAATAAGAAAATGGCGCGGTTGATGCTGCCTTCCGTAAAGTTCTGTTCTTCCCCCCGCACGGCCTGGCGGAACAAACGAAATAGGGACTTTGTCTTACCTAGCGCTTTCATGAATAAATACGGGACACCGTTGCTAACCTCTTATTTCAATATTCCTTGTCATGTTTAATAAAGTGTACCGTAGCACTTTGTATTGAGAATGTTCGACCCCTACGGGGTCGCCCTGACAATGTTGAAAATAAGGTTCTACAAATATTCAATCCCCTCTGGGATTGTTTTTGCCATTTTATTTGACCCCAGAGGGGTCAAATATTTGTAGCAACCCTCCCCACACCCATCAGGACGACCCCGTAGGGGTCGGACAATATCAATATTAAATCTTGAATTTTTTCCCCAGACCCGACACTGACCCAACGTTGAAAAAGCCCTGTACCTTGGCACCCTTGGCGTTTTGATTGAACACGTTAGTGGGTACGTTCGCCAGCGGCCTGGCGAACAATTCCGAGAATCCTCCGGGCCGGTTGGTTTGGATTGCGACCTGGGCCAGGTAATCGAAGGTCGCTTCGGTCAGAGCATGGATTTCAACATAAACGGAATCACCCGGACTGTACGCCGACAACGGCTGATTGTTCGCATCGGTATCGTCGGGGTTGATACCATTGCGGATCGGTTGAATAAAGGTATAGCCATCGAAGTTTGAACCTTTTGAAAAGGCGGCGTCATAAGCCAAATTGATTTCGCTTGGCTTATTGAGCAGAATTCCGTTTTTATAGGTCTTGATCCAGTAGGTGTCTCCCGGCCCTTTCGGATCGGTGGCCCAAAACTGGCCGCGATAGAAGTCTGGATTTCCATCATTTCTATCGGTGTGTTGGAACGTAATGCTATCCACCTTCGGCACCCGTCCCATTTTTGACTGAGCTATAAAGCTTTCTCCATTAACGTTGACAGAGAGAGTGTACACATTGCCAACTTTTCCAAACCCACTTCCTGACTGCACCCAGCTATACACTCCTGCTTCGTTGGCGTTTTCCGCGAACGAAAAGGTATTTCCTTCGTTGTCACTCACCGATACGGTAGCCCCCGAAACGCCGGGAGGCAATTGCGCCTCCAGGTAAGGCTGGGAAAGCATCAATCTGATCACCTGTGTTTCCGGCTTATCGCTGATAAAGGCGTCGACGACGTAAACCGGATCGGCAGGTTGCAAGGTGGGATGAATGACGGTATCGCACCCTGAAAAAAGGATGGCGAAGAAAAATAACAATTCGACGTATTTCCGTTTCATTCGTTCTAAAATTTAAAATTGTAAGAGATCGCCGGAACAAGGCTACCGATGATCGAAAGCTGAGAGGCCTGGGATGGGATCGGTTGACCTGCCGGAGTCCGCGTAGTGGACTGGGCGAAGTAAACCGAAAAAGGATTCTTTCGGGCATAGACGTTGTAGACGGAAAACACCCAATAGTCATGGTTCTTTCTTTCCTTGCCGCGCTTTACACGTTTGCCCTCCAGACGCATGGATAAATCCAACCGGTTGTAGCTCGGAAGCCTCACGTTATTACGTGATTCGTTTGCATTGTAGGGAATCAGGATGCCTTGCACGACATATCGGGAGGTAGGGAATGTAGTAGGTGTTCCTGAAACAAAAATAAAATTGGCCGAAGCCGACCAGCGTTTGTTAATATCGTAGAAGGCCGCCACTTTTAAATTATGGCGCTGATCGTAGCGTGTTGAATACCAATTGTTCCGGTTAATGCCATTTACTTTCAATTCGGTATGTCCCAACGTATAGCTGACCCAGCCATTCAGCCGGCCCGTTTTCTTCTGAGCATATAATTCAACTCCGTAGGCCCGGCCCATGCCGCTGAGCAAGTCCCCTTCAAGATACTTATTCAGCAACAAGTCTGCTCCGTCAACGTAGTCGATTTGATTTTGGGTGCGCCGGTAATACCCCTCTATGGAAACTTCGTATTCTGTTTCCTTTCCCAAACTCCGGAAATAACCGAGCGTAAACTGATTGCCTATTTCCGGTCTTATATTATTGGTACTCGGCGTCCATACATCCAGCGGATTGGAGGCCGTCGTATTGGAAATCAAGTGCAGATATTGCGCCATCCGGTTATAACTTCCCTTGATGGAGCTATTCGGAGTAACCTGCACTTTAAAAGAAGCCCTGGGTTCCCAGTTATGATACGTTGCAATCGACTCTCCTTTCGTATAACTCTTTTCTCCTGATACCGATTTTCTTATTCCCGGAATGGTGTCGTTATAAGAATACGACGAACCGGGTCCGAAATAGTTGAAGTTCGAGAACCGCAATCCATAGTCAAGCGTCAGTACCTTCCCTATTCGCTGACTGTTGCCTGCATAGAGGGCGGATTCAAAATTGTATTTCTTATCTAAACTGATGTCGCGGGATTCTCCGTTGGAAACAGAGACCGCATTCGCCGGCACGAAGGTGTAGTAAATTGCCTCGGCTCCAAAACTCAGTTCATTCTTACTATCGATAAAGTACGTCAGTTCGGGCTTGAAAATGTAATTGGAAATGGAGGAATTCCAACTAAATTGATCACTGGTATTTTTGCCGAATTTAAGATGATAATCATAATTGCTGTAAACACCGGTGAAGTTCGCAAACAGTCTCTTGTTGAAGATGTGGTTCCAGCGCAAGGTCCCGGTAGCATTACCCCAACTAAACCCCTGATCCCGGTCAAATAGAAAATTATCGCGCCCGAAAAAACCAGAAAGGTAAACATGGTCGCGCTGGCTGATGTTGTAATTGGATTTAACAGTTAAATCATAAAAATTGAGCCCTGCGCCGTTTTGAAGCGCTTTGACAAACGGACGGGCTAACACATCAATATAGGAACGGCGGGCAGCGATAATAAAAGAAGCTTTGTCTTTGATGAGGGGACCCTCCACTGCCACGCGGCTGAAGATGGTTCCCACTCCACCCGATACTTCCCATTTTTTGCTGTTCCCTTCTTTCATGCGCACGTCCAGGATGGAAGAAATCCTTCCGCCGTACCTGGGAGGGATAGCACCTTTATAGAGTTTTACGTCTTTCACGGCATCCGGATTAAAAACCGAAAAGAATCCCAGCAAGTGAGAGGCGTTATATACCGGCGCTTCATCCAGCAAAACCAGGTTCTGACCGACGCTCCCTCCCCTCACATTGAATCCCGAGGCACCTTCCCCAACGGTACTTACGCCCGGCAGCATCTGAAGACTCTTGATCACATCCACTTCGCCCAAAAAAGCAGGGATCTTTTTAATCGTCCCGATATCCAGTTTGTTGGTGCTCATCTCTTTATTGATGGCCTTCCGTTCCTCCGCCTCATCGGTTACAACCACTTCCTGCAGTTCCTGGGCCGAGGGAGACAATTCGATATCAAGCCGGATAGAACCGGTGAGGTCAACGACCTGGTTAACGGTCGTGTAGCCGAGATAGCTGAATTCCAGCGAATAGGTGCCCGCCGGCACAGTAATCGAGTAAAATCCATAGACGTTAGTAACAGTACCGGTTTTCAATTCCCGGATGAAAATGGTGGCGCCAATCAGTGCTTCCCCATTAGCTTTGTCCCGGATGTAGCCGTTTAAGGTGTGTTTCGCTTGGGCGTTGGCAGCAAAATGGGTGAGAAAGTAAAGGATGGAAAGGAGATATAGGTTTCTTGACATGCTGGGGGCATTAACTTCTGTATAGACGGATAAGGTGTTGAAATGGTTAGGAATTACAATAGAATCCAGGCAAGGGGCACCAGGGCTACCGCGAAGGGTGAAAACATTTCCATAGTCCCATAAAGCTACGATTTATTTGCCTGGGATCATGTATCTGTCCGGCAAAACCGGGTCATTGCAGGCCTCAGGAAAAAACGATATTTTATAACGGCGCTCCGCAAAAATAGTTGACCCAACAGGCAACGTTCCGGACGAAACTTGTGTATTGTCATTAAAAGCAGATCATTGGAACAGGCACAGCATCATATAAGGCCTTTGCTGGAGGGGTGTCTCCGGCAGGATCGGGCATGCCAACGATCGCTCTATTTGGAATTTTACAGTTATAGCATGAGCATTTGCCTCCGTTATTCGGATAACCGCGACGACGCAGCAGAAATTTTAAATGACGCCTTTATGAAAATATTCAGCAACCTTAAAACTTTCGACTTAGGCAAACCCTTCAAGCCCTGGCTGAGAAAAATACTTGTGAACACTGCTATAAACCGATATCATCAAAAACAACGGCAAATTCAAACAGAGGAAATCGAAAGCCTGTATAATAAGTCCGATACGGAAAAGACCCTATCCGGAATTTCCTACCAGGAAGTAGTGGGCCTTTTACAAAATCTTTCGCCGGCGTATCGTACTGTATTCAACCTTCATGTTATTGAAGGCTATTCCCACGAAGAAATAGGAAGGATCCTGCACATTTCGACGGGCACCTCCAAATCAAATCTTTTTAAAGCCAAAGAACAGTTGAAGAAAATGTTGAACGACTTTTTCGAAGCAGATTATGTCAGAACCCGATAACGATAACCTTGAACGCTTCTTCAGGAAGGCCGCGCAGGACCCTCATGTTGTGTTTAACGAAAACGATTGGCGCAAACTGGAGGCAAGGCTCGATGCAAAGGCCTTCAGGGCATCCTCCAATCGCCCAAACCGTTGGAGGTCGGGTGTAGCGTCTGTTGGTGTAATTCTGTTTTTTACCGGCATTACGTATTTCCTCTTGCCCGATAGGCATCAGTCCGGTCTTACCTACTCAACAAAGAATTCACGAATAGAGGCTATCCCGGAAAATAAGAGTGCCGACATGGCGGAAAGCCCCGGTAAAGCAGCACCGGATATCGTCGCTTTGCAATCAAATCAGATCGCCTCAGTCAAAAAAAATAAATCAAATGCCGAGATCAAGACATTCACGGTGGGGAACGCTACTGGCAATTCCAATACAGGCAATCAAGATCGTCCTGACCAACGCGTTGAAACTAAAAAGGAAGCAGGAGAAAATTTATCACGATCCATACCCAACGGGATACAGCCACAAGATGCGTTAGAAAACAGGCTCACCGAATTAAAAGTATCGGAAGGAGGAACCGGGTACAGCCCGGCTATGGCTTTGACTTTGAGGGAGGATAGCGTTGACCGCTTGTTTGTGGAAAAAGACAAACCGGATGCCGGGAAATCAGAAATAAAAGCCAACCCGGACTCCGTCGTGAAGGGGCAGGTGACCCCTGCCCCGGCGCGATGGAGCATCGTGCTTTCATTCGCCCCTGATTTTAGCAGCACCCGCTCAAATCAATATACTGCTCCCGGTACAGCGTTCGGTTTAATTGCACACTATCACCTCTCCAATTCATTCAGCGTTGCGACGGGTGTTATCCGAAGTCACAAGCAATACTGGAGTTATGGAAACGAATATCAACCGCCCAAAGGATACTGGAAGCGAAATACCAATGGGGTCGTCCCGGAGTCGATATACGGAACATGTAATGTATTGGAAATACCCCTCGCGGTCCAATATAAAGTGGCAAAAATGAAACGGAGTAGGATGTTTATCACCGGAGGGCTTTCGAGTTACATCATGCTCAACGAATCGAGCTATTTTACTTTTGAGAACGCTAATCCCGGTTCGAATGAAGAATGGAATTCAAGCAAGACTTCCCAGTACCTGTTTAGCATAGCCAACGTTTCTGCCGCCTATGAGCGTGATGTGCTGCCGAACCTGGCCATCGGCATTGAGCCTTATGCTAAGATTCCCCTGACCGGCATTGGTTGGTCAGGCATTAAGATGCTCAGCATGGGAGCCTCCGTCACGCTACGGTATAGCTTTCGAAAAAAACCGGATTAGGCTCTCTCCACACCATTAACTTTTAAAACCAACCAATATGAAAAATCTTTTCAGAACAATGATCATGTCCTGGCTTTTCTCGGCAAGTCTCGTGTACCTCAGCAGTTGCAGCAAGAAATACGTTGACCCGGGACCACAACTCACCGGAGCGAGTAAACAATTTGCATTGGCGGC
>DATHFS010000802.1:0-3289 GCA_035317975.1 Cyclobacteriaceae bacterium
GTATATCGGGATTGCTGGGATTTAAAATACAGAACCTCTTTGCGATTGGTTTTTCCTATAGTATTCAAAATGCGGGCGTTAACCAATTGGCGGCGCCTTCCTATGAGGTCCAGCTTGGTTTCCTCGGAGGAAAGAAAAAGAAGGAAGTTTCCTATTACTCATTTGTAGACACACATAAAGAAAAGCCTCCAAAAAAGACAGCGGCTCAACTTGCGGCTGAGCGCAAAAAGGAACAGGACCTCAAGGCTCAGAAGCTGGCAGAGGACAAGAAAATTAAGGAGGCGCTGATAGCCGCAGAGAAAGCGGCTAAGAAACAAAAGGCAGATTCCATTCAGGAGGTGGCAAGAAAAAAGGTGGAAGCCGATTCCCTGGCCAGACAGCAAGCAATCGCACACCTGGAAGAAAACCATGATACTTTGACGCATCATGCTGACCGCCACGAATTTGTAAAAAGAGCGAACAACAATGGAGATTTGGCAGTAGGGAATTATGTCGTTGTAGGGGTATTTCAGAGCCGGGTAAATGCTGAAAGCTTTGTCAGGGGGCTGAAGCGAATGTCGTTTAACGCCCAATTTGGGTTCCTTACCGAGAAATCCTACTGGTATGTTTACCTATTTCAGTCAGACGACATTAATACAGTAAGGGCAGAACGGGATAAGAATAGAAAATTGATCATGTTCAAAGACGCGTGGTTACTGACCGTGCAGCCATAATTGTATGAGAACGAGTGTTATAGTTGGTTTTGTCTTATTCATTGGGATCGCGGCGAGCGCCCAGGTTCCCGTGATTAATAAAGTGGAGCCCCTGGCCGCCGCTCCTCAGCAGACCATTCTCATTACGGGAAGCGGTTTCAGCAATACGACAACGGACCTTCAGGTATGGTTTGATCATGTTAAGGGCACCGTCATTGCTCCATCCACTAATTTTTCGATTCTGGTTCGAGTGCCGCCCCAGGCCAGGATGTCCAATGTGGAAGTCATCAATTTAGTGACAGGGCTTTCGGCCAAATCGCAACTGAAATTTAAGCCGGTATACGGAGGGATCGATTTTGATGTCGCGAAGACAAGCACACTTAGCATCCCTGACCCCGCGGAGTTGTTTGATCTCTGCAGCTGTGATTTCGACCTGGACGGCAAACCTGACCTGGCGACGACAAAATCACCGAAGGCCGGAACGCCTACCGATTTGATGATATTAAAAAATACAAGCTCGCCGGGGACAATTTCATTTTCGAAAGTGGACAAAACTACCCTTGCGGCGCTGGATATGTCGGCCCCGACTTTTAACACCAATTGCGGTGACCTGAATGGCGATGGGAAACCGGACCTGGTCGCTACGCGGAATGGAGCAACCCGCAACCAGGTTTTTATTTTGCGCAACACCAACAGCGTGGTGGGCACCCTTTCGTTTGCCAGCGCACAGGCGCTTTTTCTGGACATTGGCCAGTTTGCTTTTCGCGTTTCGATCCGGGATCTGAACCTGGACGGATTGCCGGAATTAATCGTATCCAATTCGTTTGACGATCCGAATTCCGACAACATCATTTATGTATTCATCAACCAGAGCACCACCGCCGCAATTTCCTTTGTTGCCACGCCCTTAAAACTTTTGGTAACCGGCGCTAGCACAACGTACGGACTGGATGTTCAGGATCTGGATGGCGACGCGCGGCCGGAAATTATTCTGAACCAGTTCCAGACCAGCAATGTGTACATCTTTAGGAACCAAAGTACAGCCCAGGTAAGCTTTGCGCCGGTGAAGGCAATAACCGTTACCGGCGCGTTTAATAATGTGACAACAGGCGATATGAATAAGGATGGATTGCTGGATTTGATCCTTACTGCCACGTTTGATAATTCGGTGCAGCTATTTATCAATCAATCTACACCGGGGAACCTTTCCTTTATGCCGCCCCAGGTGATCACCACTTCAACGGGCCCATGGGGTGTTGACGTCAGTGATATCGATGGCGACGGCGATGCGGACATTGTTGTGGGCAACATTAGCGAGAACAAGGTAAATATTCTCCGCCAGGACGCACCCTTGTCGTTTACCAGACTGGATATCACTACGACAAAATTTTCGAGAAATGTCCGTGCCGGCGACTATGACGGAGACGGCAAACCCGATATTGCCTTTACCTCCTTTTCCTTGTTGGGTTCCTTTTCAGTCGATGTCATCAGAAATGCCAATTGTGTTTCGCCTAAGATCCTTAACACAATGCCGTTAACCATTTGTACGCCTCAGACCATCCGGCTGAACACGAACCCCGCGCCAAATGTGACTTTTGCCTGGACGAAAGACGGATCGCCCTTTTCCGGCCCCAGCGTCAATGAATATACCGATATCACCCAGACCGGTTCCTACACAGTAACGGCTACAGGAGAAAGTGGCGCCTGCGTAATCACTTCTCCGGCCATTACGGTCGCGAACGATGCCTCTGCGCCTCCGGCAGACCCGACCATTGGTTCAAATTCTCCCATTTGTGTTAATAGTAGTTTACAACTATCAACGCCTGCCGTGAGCGGAGCCACTTACCAATGGACCGGGCCGAACGGGTTTACTTCGCCAGATCAAAACCCTGTTGTTAGTAATATGAACGTTGATGAAGCGGGGCTGTATTTTTTGCAACTCAATGTCGGGGTTTGCACAAGCAATAAAGTATCCGCCCGGGTGGACCTGGCGACCCTGCCTGTGTTTACGATAAGTTCGTCCCCTTCTGGTGCAGTCTGCCAGGGCTCAACCGTCACGCTCACCGTTAATCACGCTGCACTTTATACCTTTCAATGGAAGAGGAACGGAACAGATATAGTGGGACAAACAGGGTTCTCGGTTGCCGTCACGCAAGAGGGCGATTATAGTGTACTCGTCACCAGTACAGCAACGTCGTGCAGTCAGGAGACTGCGAAAAGCACCGTGGTACTGCTTTCTGTGCCGGTTGCGAATTTTCAAATCCCAGCATCAGTGTGTACTGGCGCCGCGGCCAGTTTTACCAATCAATCCGTTCTGGATACAAGGGGTACCGCAAAATATACATGGACGTTCGGGAATGGAAATACTTCTACCGCCCTGAATCCATCAAACACCTATGCCAATCCAGGCAGTTTGAGTGTTTCACTGACTGCCAGTTACGAAGGCGTGACCGGCTGCAGCAATGCGATTTCAAAACCAATAACGATCAATACCCCTGTCGTTCCTGTTATTTCTGCAACCGCCAATTCAATATGCGAGGGAGAAACGAGCACGCTGAGTGTCGCCGGAAGTTTCAATTCATTCAGCTGGACTGGTG
>DATHFS010000803.1:0-8207 GCA_035317975.1 Cyclobacteriaceae bacterium
CGCCCGTAGCTCAGCTGGATAGAGCAACTGCCTTCTAAGCAGTAGGTCGCTGGTTCGAATCCAGCCGGGATCACAATAGATTTCAATATTATTAATTATTATGGTGAAACCAATCTTGTACGACCGAATTGAGAAAAAGAACATTCTCGAAGATCGTATGATGTCGAAATCTTCGATCCGGGGAAGGCGCACAAGATCCTTGGCGCTGATGGTTCTTTTTGCAAAATCAGACCGTTTGCCATCTAAGACGATAAAGAAAGGAAGTGTGATGAAATCAAGGAAGGGATGATAGCGGATGATATCCGTGAAACACTCAATAAAGTTTGTAAGGCGCTAAGCAACCACAATGTTGATTACTTGGTGGTGGGTGGAGCAGCGGTGAGTTACTATGGACATAAGCGCCCTTCCGCAATCATTAAAAGCAAACCGGAACTTAAGGTTGACCTGGACTTCTGGTACAATCCGACTGTCAGCAATTTTTACAACTTGCTTAATGCGTTGGATGATTTAGCAGTCGACACTGCAGATCTGAGAAAAATCGTATTTAATCCAAATCGGACATTCCTGAAAATACCTCATGAGGCTTTCCATACTGACTTCCTTCCGGTAATGAAAGGTCTATCGTCTTACCGGGAAAGCAAAAAGAGGTCAGAAAAAGTTCAAATTGATGGAAACGAACTTTATATCATTGGTTACGATGATCTAGTTCTCAATAAGCGTTCTGTTAATCGTCAAATAGATAAGATCGACCTAGATGAGCTCGGGAAAAAGAGAGCCTCTAAGAATAAATAAAATTGGATTCGCTTTGAAAAAGACTCTTGGAAAACGGTGCTTCGTCGGGACGAGCGAAGCTCGCCTTCGTCCCAAGGCGGGACTACGGCGAGCGAAGTCGGGGTGGCCAGATTCGAACTGACGATCTTCTGGTCCCAAACCAGACGCGATACCGGGCTACGCTACACCCCGAGTGTAACAAGGGCGCGAAGTTATGAAAAGCACCTTGATTGACAATATTATTCGTTGTGAAGGATGAAAAAGATTTAAAACTTAAGAAGCGCGTAAACGATATACCAACCGCCGCATTCCTATGTTGTTTCAAATCCCTATGGAAAAACGGCGTTCCCATCGAGCCAAATTGGAAGAATAATTAATGATGACATTGGAGGTTTAGGGCGCTATATTTGCAAAAAAAACGTTACTACCCCATGGTGTTGTTCCGCGAATTCGGTTGGTTTCAGGTTCTATTGATCGTACTCTTCGCCCTGTTTTGCATCTTATACTCCATCCGGGTTGCGCGGATCGGCCGGGCTCTAAATACTCCTTATTACAGGATTTTCATTAAACTGGCTCTGCGGACCGCTGCCTTTGGCCTGCTCCTGTTTGCCTTCCTGGGTCCCTCCTTCGGTGATTCAAAGAAAGAGATCAAGTCCATCGGAAAGGACATCATGATCTGTGTAGACCTTTCCAAGTCGATGGATGCCTTTGATATCCAACCTACCCGGCTGGAGAAAATCAAATTTGAAATGAAAAAAATAGTCGAGGCCTTTAGCTCCGACCGCATCGGCATTATTATCTTTTCATCCGAGGCCTTCATGCAATGTCCCCTGACGTACGACCAAAATGCGCTGAACTTGTTTATTGAAACCATGAACACCAGCCTGGTTCCCGCCTCGGGCACCGATTTCGGCCCGCCGTTGAAAATGGCCCTCAGCAAATTGGACGACCAGAAAGGATTGGAAACGCAGCAAAAATCCAAAGTGATCATCCTCATCAGCGACGGCGAGGATTTCGGAGACCAGACCGGCCAGGTAGATCAGGAAATTGAAGAGCGCGACATTAAATTATTTACTCTGGGCGTTGGCACCGAAAAGGGAAGCCAGATTTATTCGGGCCGGGCCTATAAGGTTGATCAGCACGGGGCGCGGGTGGTTTCCAGATTAAACTCCAGCGCACTAAAATCCCTGGCCGCCAAAACCGGTGGTCAATATTTTGAAATCAATGAAAGCAGAAACGACGTTACACGACTAATTAATACCATCAACCGTATTGAAGGAGAAATGCGGGACGCCCGGTTTGTTGACGTGTCGTCCAACCGCTATTTTTATTTTCTATTGGGCGCCTTTCTGCTGTTGATGGTGGATATCCTGGTGAACGTGAAGACCGTGCATATATGAAGCTGGTGGCAGGAATTTTATTGGTTACTTTTCTTTTTATCGATCCCGGAAAGATCGGTAGGATCAACACGCTCAAATCGGAAGCAAAGGAAGCTTTCCACGCGAAAGATTTTAAGACGGCCATTACGAAATACAAATACCTCGTCGATTCCATGGGCGTGAATGAGGAAGAAGTGACGATGAACCTGGCCCACGCCTATTTTCAGGCCCAGGACACGGTCAATGCGCTCAATACCTATTTGCCCCTCACACAAAGTAATGATGCAAAGATCAAGTCCCTGGCCAATCAGCAACTGGGGGTGTTGAGCAACCGGCAAAGTAAATTAGAGGAAGCACTCAACTATTTCAAACAAGCCCTCAAAGCCGCTCCCGAAAATGAAGATGCCCGGCTTAATTACGAGATGGTGAAGAAGAAACTCGAGGAACAGAAAAAACAGGACCAGCAGAAGCAGAACCAGGACAAGAACAAAGACAACAAAGACCAGAAGGACCAAAAGGACAAGCAGGACAAGAAGGAAGACCAGAAGGATAAGAAAGATCAAAACAAAGACCAGAAAGACAAGGATCAGAAGGACCAGAAAGATAAGAAAGACCAGGAGAAGAAGGATCAGGAGGAAAAGGAAAAGAAAGACCAGGAGAAAAAAGACCAGGAGAAAAAGAAGCCGGGCGAAGAGAAGAAAGACAATAAGAACAAAGACAAAAAAGAAATCCCTCCTTCCGTGTCCGATAAGCTTAAAGAGATGCAAATGAGTGAAGAGAAAGCCAAGATGATCCTGGAAGCGATGAAACACCAGGAAATACAATATTTGCAGCAAAATAAAAGGAAGGCGACGAAGCCGAAGGATAGGGGTAAGCCGGATTGGTAGGCTACACCAATCGAAGTTTGAACCGGGATTAAAAGGATTAAGCGGATTGAACGGATTGATTAACCGGATTAAACGGTACATAGTGGATTGGGCGGACATTGAATTACACCCGTATTATGTTAAGGGATTTTCTAATCGGTTAGGCCCAATCCGCTAAATCCGCTTAATCCGTTTAATCCCGGTCCGGATTAAACGGATTGAACGGATTTAGTGGACATGACATTACATCTTGGAACCGTATTTTTTGTTAAGGAGCCTTTTGAATTGGAGGCTTGTTGCGCCGAAATTGATTAGCAGACCTGTGGGTAGGTCGAACGCTTCCAGGTAGTTGAGCGCCTGGGCGAGGTCAGCCTCATCTAATTGAATGACTGCCTTCGATTCCACGATCACTTTGTATTCCACAAGGAAGTCCGCGCGACGGGTGCCGACTTGAATACCATGGTAAAAAATTGGCATCTCTCGTTCCCGCTCAAACAGAATGGAATTCCTTTCGAACTCCAGAGCAAGGCAACGCTGATAGATTACTTCCTGGAAACCATTTCCCAGCTCCTTGTGAACCGCCATGGCGCAACCAATAATCTTATAGGTCAATTCCTCATACCTCAGGAGCGCCATTTGAAAGGATTATACCTCAAACCTATACATGGACCTCCTCCCACGCAAATCCCAAGCTCCCGGTTTTCCTGACAATCCGGACCGGGATTAGACGGATTGAACGGATTTAGCGGATTGGGTTTGACTCTACTTAACTAATCCGTTCAATCCGCTTAATCCGTTTAATCCCGGTTCAAACTTTCTTCAGTATTTTATTTCATATTTTTACCATTAAAATTGACCCCATGACAGAAGTATATATCGTAGCCGGTGTGCGGACGCCGATCGGAAGTTTTGGAGGTGGTCTGGTGAGTGTATCGGCGACGCAACTCGGGTCGATCGCGGTTAAAGGGGCTATCGATAAGGTCGGCTTGGATCCAAAATTTGTACAAGAGCTGTTTTTTGGAAATGTACTCTCGGCAGGGCTGGGTCAGGCGCCTGCCACCCAGGTTGCGGTAGGGGCCGGACTGGGGTATAACATTCCCTGCATGCTGGTAAATAAGGTTTGTGCTTCGGGTATGAAAGCCATGATGCTCGGAGCTCAATCGATCATGCTCGGGCATAACGATGTTGTGGTAGCGGGGGGCATGGAAAGCATGTCCAATACACCTTACTATTTGACGAAAGCGCGCTATGGTTATAAGTATGGCAACGGCGAACTGGTCGACGGGCTTACCTTCGACGGCTTAACAGACGTTTACAATCATTGCGCCATGGGCGTGTGTGCCGATAACACGGCAAAAGAGATGAACATTTCCCGTCAGGAGCAGGACGCCTATGCCATTCAATCCTATCAACGAACTGCGGCGGCATGGTCTGCCGGAAAGTTCAACGACGAGATCATTCCTGTAGGTGTCACGGGCAGGAAGGGTGATGTGACCATGTTCAAAGAGGACGAGGAGTACAAGAGTGTGAACTTTGAAAAAATCCCTGCACTAAAACCGGTGTTCTCAAAAGAAGGGACAGTGACGGCGGCGAACGCATCGACCCTCAATGACGGAGCGGCAGCGGTGATCTTAATGAGCAAGGAAAAGGCGGCAGCGTTGGGTATAAAACCACTTGCCAGGATCCTTGGCTTCGCCGATGCGGCCCAAGATCCGATGTGGTTTACAACGACTCCCTCCCTGGCTATCCCAAAAGCGCTGAAAGCAGCGGGAGTAGATGCAAAAGCGGTTGATTATTATGAAATTAATGAGGCTTTTTCAGCCGTGGCCATTGCGAACAATAAGAAGCTGGGACTTGATCCCAAAAAAGTGAATGTCAACGGAGGGGCGGTGGCCATGGGTCATCCGCTGGGCGCTTCCGGTGCCAGGATCACCATCACACTGGCAAACGTGCTGAGGCAAAATAAGGCCTCGGTGGGAGTGGCCGCCATCTGTAATGGCGGCGGCGGCGCGTCCGCGATCGTTATTGAGAATGTTTAATTCTGAGATGTTACGGACGTCATGACAACATCACAGCGGCATTGGCGTTTTGAATTCCAACCAGGAAGGATGATCCGCTACCCCATTTTAACCGGAATCGTTTTTATTCTCTCATTCTCTGTATCGGCGCAAAAGCAAATCCGGACCTTTTATGATCCGATGCACCGGCACATGAAGGAAGACTATACTGTTTCCGAAGCGGATGCTGAAATGATCCAGGGGAAATACAAGCGGTATTTTCCCAATGGAAAAGTTGAGTTGGAGGGGGATTTCATCGATGGAAAACGCTCCGGGACGTTCCTGGAATATGGCGATAACGGAGTTTTGATAAGGAAGATCAGTTACGTCCATGGTCTCCGGCACGGACCCGTCGAGGTATACAACGAGGAAGGTAAGCCTATCCAGCATGCCTTCTATTCCAACAACCTGCTCGTCGACAGCATTAAATCCTTTTTTGAAACCGGTATTGTCAAGAATGAAACCTATTTTGTGAAAGGCAAGCCGGAAGGACTCGTGCGCGAGTATTACCCTTCCGGAAAACTTCGCAAAGAGATCACGTACAAGAACAGAAAGCCCAACGGTATCAGCAGAACGTTCTACGAATCCGGTACCATAGAGACGGAGGCCAACTTCAAAGACGGGATGATGTCGGGGTATTTCAAGACGTTTTATCCCAATGCCCAGCTCGAGATTGTGTACGTCATGGCCGATGGTGAAAAGATGGGAAACTTCAAGTCCTACGACTCCGAAGGCCATCTCCTGCTCGACGGAAACTTCATGAACGGGAAATTGCACGGCGCCAATACAGGATATTATCCCACGGGAGCGCTCCGTCATGAATTTCATTTTAGGGAGGGTGGCAAAGTCGGTACGAACCTGACCTATTTTGCGAATGGAAAGATCAGTTTGAAAGAGCAAGTCGCATTGAATGGGGTCGACATGAAAACCGAGGAGTTTGATGAGACCGGAAAGACCCTATCGGAAAAATCATTCCGGCAACAGCAACCTGAGGGGACCTGGAGGTTCTATGGCAGCGATGGCAAAACGCTGAAGGCGAAAGAACAGTATGAGAAAGGCCTTCTCCACGGCACCCGGATCGCCTACTATCCCAATGGAGAAAAACAGGTGGAAGAAACCTATCTTTATGGTATGGTGACCGGCCTGGTAAAAAATTACTATGAGGACGGCAAACTGCTGTCGGAAAGTTTTTACCGGGGCAACCGACAGCACGGATTGTATACGAGCTACTATCCCAATGGTCAGATCAAGGGGCAAGGTGAATACGTCGCCAACAAAAAACACAAGGAGTGGAAGGAGTTTGATGAGCAGGGGAAATTGCAAAGGACGTATATGTTCAATGCAGGCATATTGGTGGAAGAGAAATAATTTCCACCGCAGAGGCGCGGAGGCGCAAGGGAGGCGCAGAGGCAACGGGGTTTTAAATATATGTATTGATGAACAGCTTGAATTGGATTTCAACCAGAGATTGAAGATTAAAAACCAGGCAAATATTCTAATGATTCACCGCGCCTCCTTTGCGTCCCTGCGCCTCTGCGGTAGAAATTTCGGATCAATCTATACCCCCTTCCCATGCACGCCATAAAAGAAACTAACTTTAAATTCAAAGGTCAAACTGGATTCTACAAAGGCAAAGTCAGGGACGTCTACTATTTTGCCGACAAAATGGCGATGGTGGCTACCGACCGCATTTCGGCCTTCGATGTTGTTTTGCCGCGCGCTATTCCCGACAAGGGAAGAGTATTGAATCAGATCGCCGCTAACAATCTTACGGCTACGCGGGAACTGGTCCCCAACTGGGTAATCTCGACCCCCGATCCCAATGTGACCATCGGTTTTAAATGCGAACCGTTTCCCGTGGAAATGGTCGTGCGCGGTTATCTCGCAGGTCATGCCTGGCGCGAGTACCGCTCCGGCAAACGCCTCCTCTGCGGCGTGCAGCTTCCGGAAGGCCTGAAGGAAAACGATCCCCTCCCCTCGCCGATCATTACTCCGTCGACCAAGGCGAAAGTCGGCCACGATGAAGATATTTCAAGGCAGGAAATCATAAAGCGAGGATTGGTCACCGGCACCGATTACAATGTCCTGGAAGAATATACCTATGCCCTCTACCGGAAAGGCACTGAATTGGCTGCCCTCCGGGGCCTGATCCTGGTGGACACCAAGTATGAATTCGGCAAAAACAACGGCACGATCTATTTGATTGACGAAATCCACACCCCTGATTCCTCACGGTATTTCTATAAAGAAGGCTACGAAAAGAGACAGCAGGCCGGGGAACCACAAAAACAATTGTCCAAGGAATTTGTGCGGCAATGGCTGATTGAAAACGGTTTTCAAGGCAAAGAGGGACAACATGTGCCCGAAATGACAGACGCCGTCGTGACCTCCATCGCTGACCGCTACCGGGAACTGTACACACAAATGACCGGCACCCCCCTCACTCCGGTCGATTATGAGCATCTGCCCGAACGAATTGAACGCAGCATCGTTAATTCAATAAATTAACTTAATTTTAAGGCTCCAGAAATCTACGCATAATGAAGTATACGATTGACAAGCAAGAGAAATACGCTCTCCTCCGGCTGCATGAAGAGAAACTGGATTCCAATATTGCCCCGAACCTCAAATCGGAAATGATCACGCTCCATGCCGAGGGAGTCCGCAATGTTATACTTGATCTTTCGGAAGTAAAATATACAGACTCTTCAGGCCTGAGCGCCCTCTTAGTGGGCAACCGGATCCTGCAGGAGGACGGGGGTATCTTTATCCTCTCCAAATTATCCGATCATACCTTAAAACTGATCAGGATCTCTCAGCTCGACAGTGTATTGAACATCCTCCAGACTGTGGAAGAAGCGATCGATGCGGTGTTTATGCATGAGATTGAGAAAGATATGAAGGATGAGGAGTAGTTACAGGTTACAAATTGCAGGTTGCAGGGTTGCTGGATTGGAGTTTTTCCCTAGCTTGAAAACAGTAACCTGACAAAAAAGAAGGGGCCAATAAGCCGCCCCCTTTCTTATTCCCCCTATGGGGAATCTATTTTACGGAAACGCCGTTTATAGTGTGCCGCCCCAGGTTCGCCCACTTGAAAAATAATCTTATTGATATGGGGTGTCAGGAGATGATTT
>DATHFS010000804.1:0-4905 GCA_035317975.1 Cyclobacteriaceae bacterium
ATAGTCCTGTAATTTAATAAATAGGGGCTTCAATTAGATTCGACTTTTTTCAAAAGGTTGAAATACTGTTACGACCGCACGTGCTCAAATAATACCGTTCGAATTAAAGGAATTTAGTCACTCGGGGTTGTTCATAAAAAAGAAGTCTTATAAAAGGAGATTGTATGCCAACGTCATCAATTCAATTCAAATAAAATTGTCTACTTTGGGTTCATGGTTAATAGCGATATGAAAATAGGACTCACCTCGATTTGTCTCTTGTTTTGCATGGTAAGCATCCAGGCACAAAACAGGGAACAGGCAAAATGGACCAGCCTGTTCAACGGCAAGGACCTGAAGGGCTGGAAGCAACTGAACGGCAAAGCCAAATTTGAGGCAGTCAACGGAGAAATTGCGGGAACGACGGTGTTGAATGAGCCCAATTCCTTTTTGGCGACCGAAGCGACCTATGGCGATTTTATCCTGGAGTTGGAGTTCAAAGTGGATAATATGAACTCGGGAATACAATTCCGGAGCGAAAGCAAGCCCGATTATCAGGAAGGTCGTGTTCATGGTTATCAATTCGAAATTGATCCCTCGCCCCGGGCCTGGACAGGCGGGATCTATGACGAGGGGAGGAGGGACTGGCTCTATCCTTTGGAGTACAACCCTTCCGCAAAGACGGCCTATAAGGCGGGCGCCTGGAACAAGGTGCGCATCGAATGCATTGGCAATGACATGCGGACGTTCGTTAATGACCTGCCTACTGCCCATCTTGTTGATGATATGACACCCCGCGGGTTTATCGCCTTGCAAGTACATGCCATCAATAAACCGGAAGAAGTAGGAAAGCAAATACACTTTAAGAATATCCGTATTCAAACCGGGAACCTGAAGGCCTCCGTGAACGATGATCTTTTTATCGCCAATCTTATACCCAACAATTTAGCTGAACAAGAACGGTTGAAGGGGGTCACTTTGTTATGGGATGGAAAGACAACAAAAGGATGGAAAGGCGCTTATAAAGATAAATTTCCAGAGCAAGGGTGGGAGATAAAAGACGGTACGCTGAATGTGTTGAACGCAGCGGGGGCCGAATCGAGGAATGGGGGAGATATTGTGACCGAACAAGAATACAGCGCATTCGATTTGCAGTTTGAGTTCAAGCTGAGCGAAGGGGCTAACAGCGGCGTGAAATATTTTGTTACTGAAACGGAGGGCAACCCCGGATCGGCTATCGGGTTGGAATACCAGGTCCTGGACGACGAGCGGCATCCTGATGCAAAAGAGGGAGTGGTCGGCAATCGAACGCAAGCCTCTTTGTACGATCTGATCCCTTCGGTGAAAGTGAAACGCGGCATGCACAAAATCGGCGAGTGGAATTATGGACGCATTGTCGTCTACCCCGACAACCGGGTGGAGCACTGGCTGAATGGGTATAAGGTAGTGGAGTATCAGCGTGGCAATCTTATTTACCAGGCTTTGGTGGCGAGAAGCAAATATGCGGGATGGAAGAATTTTGGAATGGCGGATAAAGGCCGAATCCTCTTGCAAGATCACGGCTCGGCCGTTGCCTTCAGAAGCATCAAAATAAAAGAATTTAAATAAATCTTTTCATTACGATCAATCAGAAACTACCATGAAAAAGTCAAGAAGAGAATTTATCAGGAAGTCGGCATTGGCAACAGCCGGAATCTATGCAGGAGCAATGGGTTTTAGCCGCAAAAGTTATAGCAACATCATTGGCGCCAATGACCGCGTGCGCGTGGGAGTCGTTGGATTTTCCGATCGTTTCAGGGGCTCGCTCTTACCGAGCTTTTTGAACCACTATAAGGAAATGAATTTCGATATGGTGGCCGTTTCCGATATCTGGCGATTGCGCAGGGAAGAGGCCCAGGGGCAGTTGAAGGAGAAATTGGGTCACGACATCAAGACGTTCCGTAACAACGATGAATTGTATTCCTCGAAAGAAGTCGATGCGGTGATTATCAGTACGGCCGATTTCCAGCACGCCATGCACGGAATAGAAGCCGTCAAAGCCGGATGTGATGCCTACATCGAAAAACCCTTTGCGGAAACAATGGAAGACAACCGTGCTGCGCTCAAAGCAATAAAGGAATCGAAAAAGATAGTGCAGATCGGTTCACAGCGCAGAAGCGGGACGAACTATCACTCAGCGGCTAACTTTATTAAAGAAGGTAAGTTCGGGGATATCACCATGGTGGAACTGACGTGGAATGTAAATCAACCGGACCGGTGGCGCCGGGTACAGGCCGTAGCGCAAATGAAAGAACAAGACACGGATTGGAAACGCTTTTTGCTGAATCGTCCGGTTGAGCCGTTTAATGCCCGCAAACACCTTGAGTTCCGCTTGTTCTGGCCGTACTCCTCCGGGTTACCCGGCCAGTGGATGAGTCACCAGATCGATACGGTGCATTGGTTTTCGGGATTGAAGCATCCGCGCAGTGCGGTGGCCAACGGCGGCGTTTATTTCTGGAAGGATGGACGTGAAAACTGGGACACCATTACAGCCGTCTTTGAATATGGACCGCAAGATGACCCGAAGAAAGCATTTCAAGTGACATTCGCCTCCCGTATGCACAATGGCGAGGATCGGCCGAAGGAAGTTTACTTCTCCAATGGAGGCACGATGGATATGAATACAAATCTCGTTTCGCCGCAGGGAGGATTGACAGAGCGTCATGCCAAAGCAATGAACATGGAGGCCAACCTGCTGCCGGAGATTAACCTGAAGAAAATAGAGGAAAAGGTGGAGACGGCTGCCAATACAGGCGGCGATGTCTTAACATCGAACCACATGCGCAATTGGATGGAATGTGTTCGAAGCCGCAAAGAAACTAATGCTCCGGTTGACGCAGGTTATTCACATGCAATCGCTGTGATCATGGCGAATGCGGCAGCCAGGACAGGAACAAAAGTAACCTTCGATGAAGATCGGCAGGAAGTCATGGCTGGCAACAAACCGTTTAGCATTTGACTAACAGCAAAATGAGAGGTTTTCTTTGCTCCCTTTTTCTCCTGATCATATCCCTCTATTCAGCGTGGGCACAGAAAGGTTTTTCCATGGTGAACGATCCTTCCAAAAAGAAAGTCACGCTACTGTATGATGGAAGGCTGCTGACGGCCTATTGTTACTTCGACTCAACGGAAAAGCCGGTACTGTTCCCCATCAAAACCCTTTCGGGAATCACGGTGACCAGGGGCTTTCCGATCGTTCCCCGCGCGGGGGAACGGACGGACCATCCACATCATGTTGGACTTTGGTTCAATTATGAAAGTGTAAATGGCCTAGATTTCTGGAACAATAGTTATGCTATTGCCCCGGATCGGAAGCCTCTTTATGGATCTATCCGGCACCAGAAAATTCTTTCAGCAAAGGCGGAACCGGACAAAGCTGTTTTGGAAACGCTGAGTCATTGGGTGGATGCAAAGGGGAACATCCTGCTTCAGGAAACAACCCGTTTTGTGTTCACCCGGCAAGGGACCAGCTTTATCATCGATCGGGGTTGCACGTTGAAAGCGGTCGCGGACGAAGTGCTTTTTAAGGATGTAAAAGACGGTATGTTGGGGTTGCGGGTCGCGCGGGAGATGGAAATGCCATCCACACAAGAGGATAAGTTTGTAGATGCGCACGGAAATGTAACCGCGGTAAGGAAGTTAGACAATGAGAGTGTTACCGGTATGTATGTAAACCGGGAAGGGATCAAGGGCGATGAAGCCTGGTCAAAGCGTTCCCTCTGGACATGTCTTAATGGAAGGAAGAATGGCTCAACCATTTCCATTGCCATGATCGACCGACCCGGGAACCCTGGTTATCCGACCTACTGGCATGTTCGGGGATACGGACTATTCGCTGCCAACCCGCTGGGTCAAAAAATCTTTAGCGGAGGAAAAGAAGAATTGAACTTCAAACTATTAAAAAATCAGTCGGCTGATTTCAATTACAGGGTAATTATTCATGAAGGCAATCTTTTGTCCGCCAGTGATCTGGATCGGTTTGCTGACAATTTTGCGAAGCGTTGACCTCACCCCCTTCACCCCCACCTACGCTGAGACAGCTTCGGTGGGCAGGCGAGACGGAGAGGGGGAGTGGAATTTGCAACCGTCCTACTCCAACGCCTTCACCCCCGGCAACACCTTTCCTTCAAAATATTCCAGCAATGCGCCACCGCCGGTAGAGACGTAACTTACTTTTTCACTCAATCCGAATTGGGCTATGGCCGCCGCCGAATCGCCACCGCCGATCAGCGAGAATGCTCCTTTGGCCGTTGCCCGCACAATCGCCTCCGCTATGGCCTTCGTACCTTTTTCAAATTTCTTCATCTCGAATACACCCATCGGGCCATTCCATAAGATCGTTTTGGAATCTTCGATCACTTTTGAAAATACCTGGCGTGATTCTGGACCGATATCCAGGCCCATCCACCCGTCCTGAATGGCGTTGCTGTTGGCCGTTTCGGTATTAGCAGCGGCATCAAATTTGTCGGCAATCACAGAGTCGATCGGTAAATGTAATTCCACGTTTTTTGCCTTTGCTTTCCCGATGAGTTCTTTCGCAAGGTCCAGTTTATCTTCCTCGACCAGCGACTTACCGATGCGGCCACCCAGGGCCTTGAAGAAGGTGTACGACATCCCCCCGCCTATGATCAGATGGTTGACCTTGTCAAGTAACCGCTCGATGATCAGAATTTTATCCGAGATCTTTGCTCCGCCCATGATCGCGGTAAAGGGCTTAACGGAGCTTTCCAATACTTTCTTGGCATTGGCCAGTTCGGCGGCCATGACCAGGCCGGCGCATTTCTCTTTAAAGAATTGAGCGACTATGGTGGTGGAGGCATGGGCCCGGTGCGCTGTACCGAAAGCATCATTCACGTAGATTTCGCCCAACTTTGACAGCTTTTCAGA
>DATHFS010000805.1:0-4463 GCA_035317975.1 Cyclobacteriaceae bacterium
CTGGTGATTTTATTTAGCTGCAATCATTGCCCGACGGCACAGGCTTATGAAGACCGGATGATCCAGTTCACCAAAGACTATTCCAACAAGGGTGTAGCCGTGACGGCGATCATGCCCAACAGCGTCTATGCTGTGCTCCCGGAAGAATGCGGATACACTGATTTGAATGATTCCTATGATGAAATGAAAATACGCGCCAAGGACAAAGGCTATAATTTTCCTTATCTCTATGATGGCGACGATCAGGCCGTTACCATTAAATACGGACCGGTGGCCACGCCGCATGCTTATGTCTTTGACGCCCTCCGGAAGCTGAGGTACATCGGGCGGGTGGATTCCTTAGAGAAACCCGGTAAGGCACATGCCGAGGACTTGCGGGCAGCAGTAGATGCGTTGCTCACGGATAAAGCAGTTGCCCATCCAGTCAATAAATCCTTTGGATGTTCAATTAAGTGGGGATGGAAAGATGAGTGGAATCAACACGTTGAAAAAGAGTGGAATGAAAGGCCGGTCACGCTTGAAAAAGTAAAGGAGCCGGAGATCAAGGCACTGGTGAGTAACGATTCAAAAAAACTCAGACTGATCAACGTCTGGGCTACGTGGTGTGCCCCTTGTGTAGCGGAGTACCCAGGCCTGGTCACCCTTCAGCGCATGTTCGGGGCACGCAGTTTTGAATTCATTTCCCTCTCAGCCGACAAGCCTGAGAATGCAGACAAAACCCTGGAGTTTCTGAAAACAAAACACTCACCAATAAAGAATTATCTCTATGACGGTACCGATAATTATAAACTGGTCGAAGCCGTTGACCCGGCATGGAACGGGGCCTTGCCGTACACGATGCTGGTCGAGCCCGGCGGAAAAATTGTCTATCGCTCGGCCGGTCCCGTTGATTTACTCGAGTTGAAAAAGGCGATTGTAGATAACCCGATGATTGGGAGGTATTATTGAATGTTGTCTGAAATGTGATTCTTGTGATTTAATATGATTATTATGAGGGAGAATTACCCGTTACAATCATACTAATCATTAAAATCACAAGAATCACATTTCAGACATTTTTACATTCTACAAGCCAATCCCAGGGAAAAGGTGGCCCCATCCAATTTGGCGGCTCTGAAAATTCCGTGTTCCAATCGTATTCCACCCGATCGATGGTCGTCACCGATAATTTTGCGTTGGCAAATAATACCTGAATTTCAGATTCTGAATAATGCTTGGTAGGGACTCCATTGATATACATAATTCCCTGGACAATGTCTCTTTTGCTTCCCTTATAGTAACTCAATTCGGAATTGGGAATTTTATCCGCAACAATACCTTCTTTCCGGTACCACTCTATCAATCGCCCTGTTGAATATAGAATCGACTCCAGGGAAGGCAATACAAAAACGGCAACTCCGCCGACCCTCAACGCCTTTTGAATATTCCGGAGCATTTCCACATTTTTTTCAATCTCGGGCAACATGACGACGTTGCAGCAAAAAGCAAAATCGGACTCAGGAAATCGAAGACCACGCCGGGTCAAATCAGCACGCCTGAACGAAATATTGGAATAGGGTTTTGTTTTTGCTATTGCCAGGCATTCTGCGGAAATATCGGTGCCTACTACCTTACCAAACAACGGCGACAGGTACGGAAACGCCTTGCCAACACCACATCCAAAGTCGATGGCAGTATCATCGGAATTCGCATATTTTTGAAAATAGGTTGGGAGTTTCTTATTCTTATCCGATTTGAATACATCAAATATCTCCTCTTCGTAGGAGTTGGCGATGTTGTTCCAGTGCGCTTCTTCGTTCATGGTGGTTTCCCGCAGATCGCGCAGATTTTCGCAGAATATTGCCGCACGAATCCTTGGCGAAGTCGGATCGTGCAGATTTTCGCAGAATGGTTTGGCTGATCTGGTTTGCTTTTAAAGGTACTTTGTTATTTTCAAAAGAGGAAAGAAAACACAGGCTAAACAATGTTAACTTGGATTTTTGTGACTAATTTAATTCCTGAATTAATCATCGAGCGCCATTTATCCGTGAAGGCAAAGCCTTCCGGTGCTGAGTAGAAAAGCTAAAAAAATAAGTTATGAATTTGAGTCCACTTGTACTCCTGTTGATTGGGTTCTGTCCCTTGATCGTGAGCGCGCAGGAAGCGCTGCAAATTCCCCTTTGGCCAAAAGGGGCTCCTGGTTTTGAGAGCCGGCGAAACGAGCCGGAGCAGGCGAAAGATTGGTGGGTGAAGAACATTCATAACCCTTCCATTACAGTTTACCTGCCGCCAAAGGACAAAGCAACGGGTGCGGCAGTGTTGATTTGCCCGGGGGGTGGTTTTCGCACGTTGGTATACAATGGCGAAGGCAAAGATCCGGCGTTGTATTTCAATAGTCTGGGTGTGGCGGCTTTTGTCCTCAAATACCGCCTGTTCCGCGAGGAGAACTCTCCTTACACCTATGAGAAGGATGTTAAAGCAGATGCTTACCGGGCCATTCGGCTGATACGCAGCCGGGCCAAGGAATGGAATCTCGATCCCAATCGGCTGGGTATGATGGGCTTTTCTGCCGGGGGTGAGGTGGTTGCCGCCGTAGCCTATGCACCTGGAGAGGGTGACCCAAAGGCAGAGGACCCTATCGACCGGCTTAACGGCAGGCCCAATTTCCAGATTCTCATTTATCCGGGACCGCTCGGCGTCCCCGACGTCGTTCCCTCCGATGCACCGCCTGCTTTCTTACTCGTGTCCGACTTCGATGAATGTTGCTCCAGCCCGGTTGTCAAATTGCTTCAGGGATATCGCAATGCCAAAGTTCCCGTTGAGGCCCACGTCTATGACAAAGGCGACCATGCTTTCAATATGGGCTACCGGTCGACGTTGAAGTCAATAAAAAATTGGCCCCAGCGTCTCACCGATTGGCTGGAAGACTATTATTTCTTTGATCCGACGAAAAAGGAAGAAGCAAGAAAACAGCGGTAACTAATTACTTCCTCACCATCGGAAACAACCTCTTGATCTCATCCGCATTGGGCTGTGTTCCGTATTCACAGATCTCAAAGGACTCGGCGTGCTGCACGAGCGTAGCTTTCTCCTTCCCATATCCTGCCTCGAGTACCGCTCTTGCTTCAGGTGTAATGATCACGGCAATATGTTTCGCGAGCCATTTCTTGCGATCGGCGGCACTGGCCGGAACTTCCTCCGAATAATGACCGATCCAGGGCAGCCATTCATATTCCTGCGATTGATGCGCGTCAAGGGCATTGACTTTCTGATCATAGACGGAGCTAATATCAACGACAATGTCAGGCCGGAAAGGATTCGGCCGTTTGAAATTATCCTGTGAGTAGAGAAACACGGGGTTCTTTTTTAATGGAGGAGTATCCGATGCTACATTGGGAACACCCACCATGAACGCGGCATCTTGCACCAGCACCCCGGTGTAGCGATGGTCGGGATGATAGTCGTTGGGTCGCGGGGCAATGACCACGTCGGCACTCCATTCCCTTATCTTTCGAATAACCTGAAGACGCACCTGCAGACTCGGTACCAATTCTCCGTCGTGGTTGTCGAGCACATCGTAGACCACGCCCAGGCGTTTACCGGCCTCCTGTGCCTCGGCAAAACGGCGCTTTGCCAATATGCCCCCTCCTTGCAATTGATGGCCAGCATCGCCATTGGTGACCGATACAAATTTGACAGCATGCCCCATCGATGCGAAGAGAGCGGCGGTTCCACCTGCATCCAGGTCACAATCATCGGGATGGGCACCAATAACGATGATGCGAAGCGGCGTTGTATTTTGTGCTTGTATCAGTTGAATGCTGCCCATCAGGACAACAATGAGAATCCGGTATTTTTTCATATAAAAAGGGTTTGGTCATTTCATGGTTTACGAAGTGCAATTTCGAAATAGCATTTTATCAAATTAATTTAATTAATATTATCTAATAACCCTATGTTCATCCGCAATAATTTTCAAAAAAATTAATGATTTAAAAATATCTTATTCAAATCATTATTCTTATTTTATATCCGAATTCATGTTGTAAGTCTTGTCGGTTGTATTCTATTGCTCATTGAAAACCTCGAATTCTTTCTCTAATCAATACCAACTAAAACCCACTAATTATGAAAAGAATGCTCCGTAATGCATGCGCATTCGCATGGTCGATCAGTTTCAGTTTTCTTCCCCATCTGATTTTTGCGGCAAATGCCGGTGGAGGTCCCCCCGGAGATTCACCCCCCGCTGTACTGTATAGATTGGATGGCGGTCACTTTATTTCATCCGATGTGCGTTCACCGGAAACAGATGAAATCGCAGTGAGCGGAAAAGTGACGGATGAAAACAATCAACCGCTTCCCGGTGTAAACATTCTCGTTAAGGGTACCACCAACGGCACAACCTCTGACGCCAATGGCGATTACAGCCTGACGGTGGCAGATCAGAATACGGTTCTGGTGTTTTCCTTTATCGGCTATGCGAC
>DATHFS010000806.1:0-2088 GCA_035317975.1 Cyclobacteriaceae bacterium
ATCCTGGGAAAGGGACGGCGATGACAAGGTGCCGACGAGGAGAAGCGTGAGAATTGCTTTCATGTTTGAATAATTGAATTCATTTGGTCGGGAGGCCTATGAGTTGAGTATTTTGGTTTTTCGGAAAGTATATTCTTCCTCTGTCAAAATACCTTTCTGTTTCAATTCGTACAGCTTTTCAAGTTCGGATGCAATATCGGTCTTATGGTTAGGTTGTCCGGCAGCAATAGCATTGGCTAATTCGGTAGCTTGTGTCTTTATTTGATGTTGTTTGTACTCTTCCTGCATATGTGTGATGGTGTCCTTCAGTTTTTTTGGTTTTTCAACCAGGTGATACGTTGTCGAGCCAACTTCGGCTGCCGTCTGTATTTGCACATCACCATATCCAACTATTTTTCCGAAGAAAGATTGACTATATGAAACATTATTAATCTTATCAAGAGGACTTTCTTTAGAATTATTTGATAAGACGCCGAACTCGTCAATTACACGTAATGTTGTGACCACCCAGATATTATTGTTTCGTTCGATGACCTTATAAACAAGATAACAGAGGAGGATGGGTGCCACTAGGAGAAAATAGCCGCCCGCTACCAATCCAATCGCAGAGCCAATCAGCGTCACGAGCACCGGTCCAACTAAAGTGAACCAATGCCGTTTTGTCGTAATAATGATTTGCTCGTTCTTTTTTAATTCCGTTTTCATTTCCTAAACATCACAAATACCCACGCCTTGCTTCAGCGATGCCAGCTTATCAGTCTGGCTTGGAATAAACTCCTGGGCTACAAATCCCTGAAATCCAGTCTTTACAATAGCCCGCATAATGGCCGGGTAATACAATTCCTGGGTTTCGTCGATCTCGTGCCGGCCCGGAACTCCGCCGGTATGGTAATGAGCGATGTATTTTGAATGTTTGTTGATTGTGGCGATCACGTCGCCCTCCATGATCTGCATGTGGTAGATGTCGTAGAGCAGTTTGAACTGATCGGAACCGATCTTTTCACAAAGTTTCACTCCCCATTCCGTGTGATCGCATTGCTGATCGGGATGATTAACCTTGCTGTTGAGCAATTCCATACAAACTGTAATGTTGTATTGCGCTGCCACTTTCAACACCGGTTCCAGGCCCTTCGCGCAATTTTCGAGTCCTTGTTCCGAACTTAGCCCGTTGGTGTTGCCACTAAAGCAAATGACCCTCTTCAATCCGGCATTGGCCGCTTTGGGAATGTTGGTAGAATAATCTTTCAACAATTGTTCGTGAAGGCTGGGGTCATTGAATCCCTTCGTCAAGCCTATGCGCGTGACATATCCCATCGCGCAGGTGAGGCCGTACTTTTGCACGACCGCCCAATCGTCGGGCCCGAGAAGCTCTACCGATTTCAATCCCATTTCCTTAGCGGCTTTGGCGAGGTCATCCAGCGGAATGCCCGAATAGCACCACTGGCACACGGAATGATTGATATTTCCCTTCAGAGATAAAGGTGGAGAAGTTTTCATGGACGAGGCCAAGGTTGGCAAAGCCAGCGCACTTCCGGCTCCGGCTGCCATAGTTTTAAGGGCTTGTTTGCGATTCATGGATCAAGTTAGGTATTCTTACCCAGATCTATGTTCCTATGTGTTTTATAACCACCCCAATACTATTTATCCAATGCAGCAGCCGCTTGTTTATAAACCACCCCATCCTTCATCACAAAAACCACCTTTCTTAAATCGGAGATAGCGACAGCCGGGTTCCCCGTCACGATCACTAAATCGGCTTTCATGCCTTCCTTGATGGAGCCCACGAACCCATCGAGATGAAAAGCCCGCGCATTCACGCTGGTAGCGGCTTTCAACACATCGTGGGCGTTCATCCCATACTCCACCATCAACTCCATCTCTCTTACATTTTCGCCGTGAGCGAATACACCGACGTCGCCACCCATTCCCATTGTTACGCCGGACTGCAACGCTTCTTTAAAACTCTTTTTCTTATCGATGATGGATTGCGGCTCGGGTGTTTTACCCTTCACCCATCCATCATATTGTGCAACGGCATCGGACGCGGCGACGGTTGAAAAGTAAGTCACTTTGTGCTCTTTCATCAAT
>DATHFS010000807.1:0-2770 GCA_035317975.1 Cyclobacteriaceae bacterium
AATAAAACGACGAGACTGATCTTAATGATCATCAGAACGTTCAATACCCGGGCACTCATTTTTATTCCCAGCATGTTAATCCCATAAAGGAGAATGATGGCTGAAACGGTTGTGATGCGAACGGCAAGATCGCCTTCAAGACCCGGAAAAAGCAGGGGATTGATGTACTCTGCGCCGATGATGGCAACGATGGCCGTAGAGGCTGCATTGGAGATCAGCGTCATCCAGTTGACCATAAAGGCAAAAGCAGGATGATAACAGTAGGAGAATATCCTGTAAAACCCGCCAGCTACAGGGTATCGTGAACCGATTTCAGCAAACGTAAGGGCTCCAAACAGACTCACGATGGCGCCGAGGGTCCAGGCAAGGAAGAATATTTCCGGAAGGATAGACTTCTGCGCGACTTCTACCGGTGTACGAAAGATGCCCATCCCAATCACCAAACTCACCACAATCATGGTGAGATCGAAGAGACTGAGTTTGGGTTTAATGGACATGTGGTAAAGTGTTGAAAGTGTTGAAGTGTTTAAGTGTTGAAGTGTTTAAGTGTTGAAGTGTTGAAGTATTGAAGTTTTGAAGTATTGAGGTGCCATCAACACATCCGTACATCAACACCTCAACACAACTCCAATATGTTTAATTAAAGTGTTTAGTATAATTTAATTTCATTTCACTTAACTTGAAGAAGATTTTAAAACATTCAAAGAAACAGTAAAAAGAAGTCGGGATGAAATTTAACCAGGAAGAAGTTAATCAGTTGATCCGTCAACGAAGGTCAATCTTTCCAAAGGACTACACGGGAGAGCGCGTGGATGACGATACGATTCAACAGATGCTGGAGAACGCAAACTGGGCACCCACGCACCGACTAACGGAACCCTGGCGGTTCGTCGTGTTTTCAGGGGAGGGGTTGCGGAAACTGGGGGCGTTTCAGGCGGAATGCTATCGGAAAGTAACCGTAGCCGATGGCACCTTCAGCGAGGATCGTCACCAGGGTTTGTTGACTAAGCCATTGCAGTCGTCTCATATTATTTCCATAGGGATGAGACGCGATGAGAAGAAAAGCGTGCCGGAAATAGAAGAAGCCGGGGCGGTCTTTTGCGCGATTCAAAATATGTATCTTACTGCCACTGCCTATGGCGTTGGTTGTTATCTTAGTACGGGGGGAATTACCTACTTTGAAGAAGCAAAGGAATTCTTCAGATTGGGTGCAGAGGATAGGCTATTAGGCTTTTTCCATGTAGGCATGCCCAAGGGTCCTACACCACCGGGAAGAAGAAAACCGATACATTCTAAAGTGGTGTGGATAAAGTAATTCAAAATGAATCGAATACCTACTGCATCGGATATTGAACAAGCGCACGAGCGGATCAAGCCCTACATTCATCGTACTCCGGTGATGACTTCCAGCAGCCTGGATGAATTGGCAGCATGCCAGTTGTATTTTAAATGTGAGAACTTCCAAAAGGTGGGTGCATTCAAGGCCCGGGGTGCTATGAATGCATTGCTTTCGCTCTCGCGTGAACAGCGCGCAAAGGGTGTGGCGACGCATTCGTCCGGGAATCATGCTCAAGCCTTGTCGAGGGCCGCCAAAATCATGGGGGTAAAGGCCTATGTTGTGATGCCACGGACGGCACCGGCTATCAAAAAACAAGGAGTCAAGGGGTATGCAGGTGAAATTTTTGAATGTGAACCTACCCTGGCGGCCCGCGAGTCGACCCTTGCCGAAGTGATTGAAAAGACCGGAGCGGTTGAAATTCATCCTTTCAATAATTACGATGTGATTGCCGGCCAGGCCACTGCGGCGAAAGAGCTTTTGGAAGAAGTGGGGGGTCTCGATTTTATCGTTGCGCCGGTCGGCGGCGGCGGATTATTAAGTGGAACAGCGTTGGCGGCGAAGTACTTCTCGCCGTCAACAGTCGTGATCGCCGGTGAACCGGAACTTGCCAACGATGCGTTTCGTTCTTTGCAGAGCGGGGAAATTGAATTGCCGTCTCCCCCCACCAGCATTGCAGATGGGTTGCTGACCTCGCTGAGCGATAAAACATTTGCGATCATCCGCGAGCTCGTCCCGCAGATCATCACCGTTACCGATCCTGAAATTATTCAGGCCATGCGGCTTATTTGGGAACGCCTGAAAATAGTCGTAGAACCTTCCAGTGCAGTGGCCTTTGCCGCCGTATTGAAGGAGAAATCAAAATTCGTAAACAAAAAAGTAGGAGTAATTCTTACCGGTGGAAATGTTGACATTCATAACGTTGGAGAAAAGGCCGTATAATGTTTGAGCACTATACCAAACCGTTATTGCCGCCCGAGCTATTCCTCCTTCGCGTCCTCCGGTACGTTGGGTTTACGATGCTCCTGCTGGGTGTCTCGCTGGGGATAGGTATGATCGGCTATCATTATGTTGACGAACTTCCATGGCTTGATTCACTCCTTAATGCTTCCATGATCCTTACGGGTATGGGGCCTGTTGATCCCATGAAAAATGATGCCGCAAAATGGTTTGCTTCAATTTATGCCATCTTCAGCGGAGTTGCCTTCCTCAGTACCGTCGCCGTTTTTCTCTCCCCTCTGGTTCACCGGTTCCTTCACAGACATCATTTGGATGAAAGTAAGAAATAGATGAATTAATTTTTCTTGAACTGATCAAATTTGGAGACCGCGGGTTTTTTTGGAAAAACATTATCGCCCGTATTGACATCGCCGGTTTCAAACTCGGGATCGATAACCATGCCGGCCACTTCTTTGTCTTTGACAAAGACCTTCT
>DATHFS010000808.1:0-3983 GCA_035317975.1 Cyclobacteriaceae bacterium
GTTGGGCGCCTGTTCCGTGAATTTGGTATTGTCGTGGCCGGCGCGGTGCTGGTATCCTGCTTTGTGTCGTTGACCCTTACCCCGGTGTTGAGCGTAAAACTAACCCGCGACAACGCGAAGAAGTCGTGGTTCTACAATTTCACGGAGCCCTTCTTTACAGGAATGGAAAACGTATACCAGAAAATGCTCGCTTCGTTCATGCGGGCACGGTGGGTCGCATTTCTGATCATCGTCGCCTGTATTGCTTCTGCGTATTTTATTGGAACCAACATTCAGTCTGAACTTGCCCCAATGGAAGACCGCGATCAATTCCGCTTGCAGGTGACGGCGCCCGAAGGGACTTCGTACGACTATATGGATAAATACATTGACAGGCTTTCGCAGTTTGTCATGGACTCCATCCCCGAGTACACAACCGACCTTTCTGTCACCGCACCCGGATTTGCCGGTTCCGGTTCGGTCAACTCGGGGTTTGTAAGAGTAGCGCTGGTGGAGCCCGGAATGCGAAAGCGGTCACAGCAACAAATCGTCGACGTGGTGAACCGGAACCTTGGCCGGTTCCCGGAAGGGCGTGCCTTTGTTATTCAGGAACAAACCATCTCCGTTAACAGGAGAGGGGGGTTGCCCGTCCAGTTTGTCATTCAGAATAATAATTTTGATAAACTCCAGGAAGTGCTGCCCAAGTTTCTGGAAGCGGCCAACAACAGCCCCGTTCTGCAAGGCGTCGATGTTGATCTGAAATTCAATAAGCCCGAACTGAAAGTGCGCATAAACCGGCTTAAAGCTACTCAGCTCGGGATCAGTGTTCAGGCTATATCGGAAACGTTGCAATTGGCGTACAGCAATTTGCGCTTTGGCTATTTTACCAAAGACGGAAAACAATATCAAGTGATCGGACAAGTGGCCCGGGAAGACCGGGATGATCCGGATGACCTCAAACGACTCTACGTACGAACCGCGTCGGGCCAATTGATATCCATCGACAACGTCGTCAGCATTGAAGAATCAACCACGCCCCCGGCCCTGTACCATTTTAACCGGTACAAGTCCGCAACCATATCGGCAGGGTTGGCCCCCGGCAAGACGGTGGGCGATGGCATCGCGGCGATGGACGCTATCGCCAAGAAATTGGTCGACGACTCGTTTGCTACTTCCTTGTCGGGTACGTCGCGCGACTTTGCGGAAAGTTCCGGCAATACGTCCTTTGCATTTATCCTTGCGTTGATTCTGATCTATCTGATCCTGGCGGCGCAATTTGAAAGCTTCATCGATCCCTTGACGATCATGGTCACGGTACCGTTAGCCATCAGCGGGGCGTTTCTTTCCCTCTTCATTTTCCATCAGACCATTAACATCTTTTCGCAGATTGGAATGATCATGTTAATTGGTCTGGTGACGAAGAATGGAATTCTGATTGTCGAATTTGCGAATCAGAAGCGCGAAGAAGGCCTGGGCAAAATCGAAGCTGTACTGGAAGCCTCACGGCTCCGCCTTCGCCCGATCCTCATGACCAGCCTGGCGATGTCACTGGGTTCATTGCCGCTGGCCCTGTCGCTGGGCGCGGCCTCTGCCAGTCGCGTACCACTTGGCGTTGTGATTGTCGGAGGGATTATGTTTTCACTTATTCTCACCCTCTTTGTTATACCTGCGGTTTATTCCTATTTATCAAGGCGAAGGAAACATATGGAATTTGAAACGGAGCTGGGTCAGCCATCCAAGGAATTAGTCTATGAGACGCACGTTTAGTGTATTGCTTTTTATTTCCGCAAGTTGGCCAGGCGCCGCCCAGCTTGTTTCGGTGGAGGAAGCCGTTGAATTAGCGCTGGAGAAAAATTTTGATGTGCGGGTTCAGCGGGCTACAGCCGCTTCAGCCTTTAATGATAATCGGTTTGCGAATGGTGCGTTTTTGCCCCAATTGAATGCCTCCGCCGCTTATCTCAAAAGCTCCAACGATTCGCGTGCCGTTACGTTTGCCAATGTCGAAACGGTCCGTAATGGCGTCCGCACTACGAATATCAATGCTACGGGGCAATTGTCATGGACTCTTTTTGATGGTACAAGAATGTTTGCCACCCGCCAGCGGATTGCTCAACTGGCTGAATTGGGTGAAGTAAATGTAAAAAACCAGATGATGAATTCCGTGGCGGCTGTTATTACCAATTATTATAACATCGTTCGGCAAAAGCAGCAACTGGAGGCCATCCACGTATTGATCAAAGTAAATGAAGAACGGGTTAAACTAGCTGAGAAAAAATTACAAGTTGGTACCGGCGGCAAACCGGAACTCTTGCAAGCCAAGGTGGATTTCAATGCCAACCGGATTCTGGCTTTACAACAGGAGACACTGATCCAGCAATTGAAAGACCAACTCAATGGACTGTTGGGAATGGGCCTTCCCGATGTGTATGAAATATCCGATACCATACCGATTAACCTCACATTAACACAGGAACAAATTACAACTGAAATTGAAAGTACGAACCAGGCCTTGTTGGCCGCAAAAAAAAATATCGACATCGCCAACACGTCCATTTGGGAAAATCGGGCGGCCCGTTCGCCCGTCGTTAGTTTGAACGCCGCCTATAATTACAGCAAGACACAAAATGCCTTGGCCACCAGCCCGTTTTCGTTGCAATTCTCCCGAAACAAGGGATACAACTATGGCTTATCCGTTGGGTTGCCTATCCTGAACGGGTTCAATACGAGCCGGTTGATCAATCAGGCAAAGATTACGTTGGAACGGCAGAACCTGATTTATCAACAGCTGAAGACGCTGGCCATCGTCGGCGTGCGCAATGCCTTTACCAGTTATGAAAACGCGAAAAAAGCGTTGATCATCGAAGAGGAAAATATCTTGCTCGCGAAAGAAAATGTTTTTATCGCATTAGAGAGTTTTAAGATGGGCGTAGCCACCTACATTGAGTTGAGAACCGCTCAACAGACGCTGGCAGATACCTACAGCCAATTGATCCTCGCCCGCTTTAATGCCAAGGCAGCCGAAACGGAACTGCTCAGATTGAAGGGTGATCTGCTGAAATAAGTGGTTACCTTATTGCCGGATTCGTAGCGCCTGGCGGGTAGCACTTGGAGATCCACCAGGCGTTATGTGCCAAGCGCCAGGAGCAAGGGAATGAGAATGAAAAGGGAAATCAAGAACTACTATCAGATCCTAGGTCTTGATCGGGATGCCACTGTTGAAGACATCAGGAAAGCGTACCGCACGTATGCTGCCAAATTTCATCCCGATAAACATGAAGGCGATCTTTTTTTTGAAGAGCGATTCAAGGAAGTGAAAGAAGCATACGAAGTCCTGAGTGACATCGAAAAAAGATGGAGGTATGATGTCAAAACATTCGGAAAAAGTAAGGTTGCCCTAAAACCAAATGTCACGAATTTTGACCGGGCTGATAAAAGCGAATCAACGGCGAAAAGGAAACTCAGAATTGATGTAAGCCATATTGATGTTTACCTGACTGCCTTCTACTTCATCAATTTGGCTGCCTGGGCTATCATCAAAAGGATAAATGAAAATGCCGCACCCGGCGGTTATGTTTGGGGCTTATTTCTAAGTGCTTTATCGTCGTTGCTGCTCTGGCTTTTTATTGGCGGAATAATCGAACGGATCAATCGAAGAAATGCGGGCCCCGGAATGTATTGGGTTGGTTATTTGGTTTTGGCGCTGCTCCTAGGGTATATCATCTTGTGGACAGAGTGGACGCTGTAGGGCCCTTTGGGTATTGGTCATTGGTCAATAGTGTTTCCGTGACGAAGGATTGCGTTCAATGCGAAAGCTTGTTGGTGAAGAACACCAACAAGGGCGTCGGGCGTCGGATAGAGTTGACCGCCAATAACCAATGACTAATGCCTAATAGCAAAATATCCTTGTTTTTAGATTTATTTTTATCTAATCTCAAGGGAAATTAACCAATCGACAGGGGCCCTTGAACCACGCCGGCTTTGGACATACTGCACGAAAAGATTTA
>DATHFS010000809.1:0-9446 GCA_035317975.1 Cyclobacteriaceae bacterium
GTCATCCCCCACCTACGCGAAGCGCTTCGGTGGGCAGGCGGCCGCGCTGTAGCGTTCTATGGAATGATGAACTATCATGAGCCGAAATCTGCGACAAGTTGTAGGTCACTTGGATAGAAAGCAACGTTTGTGATTGACGAATGCCAAGCAAGGGCTTTATTCCATTGAAAAGGTGTAGCAATTAAACTGGGATCCCGGCTCATGCCCCAAGCAGCGTTTCATAGATGACCGGTGCGTGGCGGCCTGCCCACCGAAGCGCTTCGCGTAGGTGGGGGATGACACCGAGCCTCAATCTTTCACAATCGTAAACTCCACCCTCCGATTGAGTTTCCTGCTCTCTTCGGACTCACTGTTCGCTATAGGGTGTTGACCGCCGTACCCTTTTCCTTTGATCCTTTTAGAAGCGATGCCTTTGGAAACCAAATAGACTTTCACTTTATCTACCCGGCTTTGTGATAACTTCAGGTTCTTCCTGGCATCGCCCCGGTTATCCGTATGGCCTGCCAGCTCGATCTCGATCCTGGGATTGGATTTTAATAAATTGACCACCCCGTTCAGTTCGTCGTAGGACTCGCTGAGCAACGTAGTTGTTCCCACGGCGAAAAGTACATTTTTCAGATTGACAATGGCGCCGACTTCGATCGGCTGCAATTTGAAATTCAACTCTACCCGTTGCATTTCAAATGTATGAATGTCGAACTTTTCTAAAATACCAACATACCCCGCCGCTTCCAGCACAATGGTATACACATTGGTGGATGAAATGCGGACGGAATACATTCCTTGTTTGTCGGAAGTCGCGGTATAAACTGAATCGGACACGTCCGGCAAAGCCTTGGCCGACCGAAACTCCAGTTTCGCTTCCACGGGCTGCCCTGTCTTCGAGTTCGTCACGGCTCCGGCGACGATAGCCTGTTTCGCGTCTTTGCCTGTTATGTTTTCGTGTTTTACCTCCACCATCTTCACCGTGGTATCGGGAACAGTGGATTGGATCGAGTCAATATAAAATTTAATGTCGCCGTAGCCATCACTATTCTGCGTACTTGTGAACAAGGCGAGGCGAAGGTCCGGGAAAGTATGATAGAACAATTCTCTTCCTTCCGTGTTGACCCTCGAACCCATGTTGGATGGAGCCGACCAGTTCGTCCACGTTTCATCGAGCCGTTCTGAAATGTAAACATCAAAACTCCCATACCCTTTCCGGCCATTGGATGAAAAGTAAAGGTATTTTTTATCTGCGCTGAGCCAGGGACTTAACTCCTGGAACGAGGAATTTATAATGATACCCAGGTTCCTGGGTTCGCTCCACTGCCCGGCGCTGTTTTTAAGGCTAACGTATAAATCTTCGGCGCCCCGCGAATCATACGCTTCGGCAGCATAAACAAATACGGTTCCATCTGCGCTCACCTGCCCGGATACGGCAAGGGACCGGTTCAAAAAATAGGGAATTGAAATATTCTCCGGAGCCGACCAACCGGAATTCGTTTTGGTTGAAACAGAGATACCTTGCGTCCCGGCACGGCCGGTCTTGTCGTAATGATTGAAAAGAAACAACTCGTCTCCTGAGGCAGAAAGGCCTGCCACTCCATTGTAGCCGCGATTATTTAACAACGCGCCTCCGTGAATGGGGACCGACCATTGTCCGTTCTCCCAACGGGAATACCAGATATCACCCGGGTCCTTTTTACCCGCCGCATTTTGCGGATGGTTGGCAATGGTATACCACAAGGTCTTGCGATCCGGACTCAGCACAGGGTTTTGTTCATCCCATGCCGAATTAACCGGGAGTAGGGAAAGCGCCGTAAAATCCTGGGCTTTTCCAGTAAGGGATAACAGAGCCCCTGCCAAAAAAAGGAAAGAATACTTCATTCCTAAATATAATTGAATGTTACGGTTTACTCACCCATGGATTACCCTGAATTGTAAAACGCCACGGTAACAGGGCGTCACGTCCGGCATAGTCGACTCCGATTCGTTTGCTTGCATTGATTTTTTTGACCGCTCTCCCGGCATCCTCTACCCAAACATCATCACTTCCTAAATACTTTCCATTGAAACTCCGGTCAATGCCCATCGCTTTCGCCAGTTTGCCGGGACCGGATGAAATTCGTTTGAGTGCCTTCGTTTTCATCCTCCGAAGCATGTACGCCTCCCCCGTCAGGGGCTCCAGGGCCCGGATCAGAACTGCATCCGCCACACCTTCCACATTGGTGACGATATTAAATAGATGATGGATGCCATAGCACAGGTACACATAGGCTGAACCACCCGGCCCGAACATCACTTTGTTCCGCTCCGTCATGCCTTTGTATGCATGGGAACCCTTTTCTATTTGAGAATAGGCTTCCGTTTCCACAATGATCCCGGAAGTCACCTTACCCCGTATATTCGTGAACAGTGTTTTTCCAAGGAGCTCCTTAGCGACCTTAACGACATTTCCACGTAAATAAAATGATTCATCTAACATCACATCAGAATTTTCAGAATGAACAGAATTCAATAATGGCCAGAATTACAGAATTAACAGAATTCAGGGATTGTTAATAGTTGTTAATAGTTTTTAGTTAGGGGTAAAGTCTTTTACATTTGGCGAATTTTAAACATACTAACTGATATGAAAAAGTTTTTGGTGATTTTATTGGCGGCGGTAAGTCTGAGCGCCACAGCACAAATTCAGACTCCGGCGGCGAGTTCGGCTGGGTCGGTAACCAGCAAGGTTGGACTGACCGACGTAAAAATAGAGTATTCACGCCCGAAAATGAAGGGGCGTAAGATCTTTGGAGAAGGTGCCGGCTTTCTGGTGCCGTTTGGAAAAATCTGGAGAACGGGCGCGAATAATGGTACCACGATTACCTTTTCCGACGACGTAAAAGTGGAGGGTGCCGCCGTTCCCAAAGGCTCCTACCTGATCTTCACGTGGCCCGGTGCGACAGAATGGACGGTCTCCCTGTACAAAGACCTTGATCTTGGTGGAAATACAGGAGGCTACGATACGGCAAAAGAACAAACCCGCTTCAAAGTAAAAGCAGATAAACATTCAGACAATGTTGAAACCTTTACGATGGCAATCGGTGATATCAGCGAGGACAACAGCAAAGCTAAAGTACAGATTGAATGGGAAAATACGTCCGTGAAATTCGGCGTGACTGTCGACTACGAAACCAAGATCAAGGACGCCCTGGACAATACCTCCATCGTTGCGGCCCATTACTTTCTGGATAACAAGAAGGATCCGAAGCAGGCACTCAAATGGATCAATGAATATTTTGCGGATGGAAAACATGCAGATGAGTTTTGGAACATCAATTTCAAAGCACAAATTCAAAAGGAATTGGGCGACAAGGCAGGGGCCATAGCGTCAGCTCAGAAATCTACTGAGGTTGCCAAAAAGAATAAGGATGGGGATTTTGGCTATATCAAGAGGAATGAAGAGCTGATCAAGTCTTTGTCTCCTTCGAAGTAACACCACGTACGTAAGCTGAAAAGGACCCCGACCACCGACTCGTCGGGGACCTTTCCCACAATACTAAGCTTCAACGATTCACAGGTAATTCCATTCTCCCTTGTTGGCGAGCTAAATTATCCCCTCCTATTACCCGTGCTGTTCAGAACAGCCTGGAATGCAATGGATAAAATGACGACCACCCCACATCCGATAATATTATACAGCAAGAAAGCCACTTCCGTCCTTTTGAAGATATACAGATAAAGGATCACCATCTCCGCCACGATCGCTGAGTAAAACACGGCCGTCGACTTGACATACTTGATATAAAAAGCGCTCACAAAAATCCCAAGGAGGGTTCCATAAAACAAGGATCCAATAATATTGACAAACTGGATCAGGTTCTCAGCCTGGTTGGCGATCGACGCAAAAAGCATCCCAAATACAGCCCAGCCTGCAGTAAAGACTTTTGATGCCTTCACATAATGAAGTTCATTTCCGTTGCTATGGATAGATCGTTTATAGATATCCACCGCTGTCGTTGATGCGAGCGAATTCAATTCGGATGCCATGGAGGACATGGCGGCAGAGAAAACAACAGCCAGCAGCAGACCAATGAGCCCGTGAGGCAAGTAATGCATCACAAAATTGATGAAGACATAGTCTTTGTCCAATGTATTCGCCCCGGGTACGGCTTTGGCAATGGTAGCCTTAACCTGATCACGGATCTCCGTTTCTGATTTTTGAATTTCCTTTATCTTTTTCTTGTCCACTTCAATTTGGCTCGCATCGTTCGATTTCACTGCCCGTGCCAAACTTTCCATGTTTTGTTTCTTGGCTTCAAAGGCCTTTCCATAATCGCGTTCCAACCGGTCAATGTCTTTGGCATAAACCGTATTCATAGCCTTTTCTTTTAACGGCAGATTGTGGAAAACAGGAGGCTGATGGAATTGGTAAAAAACAAAGACCAGGATACCGATGTACAGGATGATAAACTGCATTGGAATTTTAAGCAGGCCGTTGAAAATAAGTCCGAGGCGACTTTCCGCAATCGATTTACCGCCCAGGTAGCGGCCCACTTGCGACTGATCGGCGCCAAAATAGCTAAGGAATAAAAACAGTCCTCCGATCAACCCGGACCAGATATTATACCGGTCGGTAAGGTCGAAGGAAAGGTTGACCAGGTTGAGTTTTCCCATCTCCCCTGCCATTGCGAATGCATCGGAAAATGAAATGCCGGCGGGCAGTTTACTGAACGCTACCAGTCCCGCGATGATCATGCCGGCCATGATAATGCTTAATTGGTATTTTTGTGTGATGGTGACAGCGGCCGTTCCACCGGATACCGTATAAATCAAAACCAGGAAACCAATAAAAATAGTTGTTAGGTGGATATTCCAACCCAGGATGGCGGAAAGGATCAAGGAAGGAGCGTAAAGTGTAATCCCTACCGAAATACCACGAAGCATCAGAAAGAAAAAAGCCGCCAATGACCTCACCTTGAGATCAAAACGGGTCTCCAGGTATTCGTAGGCAGTGTAGACTTTCAGCCTATGATATAAAGGCACAGCCGTGATACTCAATATGACCATGGCTAAAGGCAGGCCAAAGTAGAATTGCAGAAACCGCATCCCATCTTCGTATGCCTGGCCGGGAGTGGAAAGAAAGGTGACGGCGCTGGCTTGCGTGGCCATGATCGAAATGCCAACGCTCCACCAGGGAAGAGTTTGGTTACCCAGCAGGTAGGCCTGTGTGTTCTTACTGCCCCTCGATTTCCAGGTTCCGTATGCGACGATGGATGCCAGCGTGCCAAACAGAACAACCCAATCCACCGGCCTCATGCGAAGGACCGGGTTATCATGAGATAAATAATGATTTGGGCTACAAGGACTGACATCAGTAGCCAGTACCAGCCTTTCCAGGATTTGAATACAGGGGGTTTTTCTTCCGTTTCCATTTTATCAAATTTAAACCGCAGAGACGCAGACCTGTCTGCCGAAGCCCTGGCGCAGGCAAAGGCGCAAAGGCAAATGGCAATTCCTCCATATCTCTGCGCCTGCTTTGCGCCTCTGCGTCTCTGCGGTGAAAATTGCTTACGTTATTTGGCTTCCGACTTTCCGTTAACGCTTTCTGGTCTCTTATTCTTACCCAGCGAAATCAAGTTGGCGAAAAGCCGGTATGCTCCCGGCACTCCTTCGGGTAATTCCCGGAAGAACGAAAGTCCGGTATAAACATAATAACCGCTTCCGTAATTTGCTACCAGCAAGCTGCCTTCCCGCGCAGGCTCTCCTGCATCGTGGCACGACAGCAACGCATCATAATGCATATCCCACTTATCCGGAAAATACAGGCCTCTCTCTTGCACCCAGCCGTCAAAATCGTTGGTACTGATCTTGTTTGGATAGTTCAACGCAGGATGCTCGGGCTTTAGAATAGTCACTACGCTGTTCTCTTCCGTCACCCTGTCCCGCGAAAGCGACAGCGGGTAGGGTGCAATTTTGCCGGCCTCCATCTCCAATTCGGAGTTGGTATTGTATTGCGTGATCATGGTTCCACCATTCCTGACATAGTCGAGGAGATCGGGCATGAAGTGACGTATCCGTTCATTCGTATTCAGCGCCCGTATGCCGAGGACAACGGCATCAAGTTTTTTCAAATTCTCTGCCACCACTTCTTCCTCTTTCATCTCCCAAACCCGGTACCCCATGTTTTTCAGGGCGGAGGGGATTTCATCTCCCGCACCTTTGATATAGCCAACCCATCCGCCCTCTTTCTTCAGGTCAATTCTCACCACTTTCGCTTCCGCTTTTGGCAACAAGGTTTGGATCGGAATGTGGCTGTAATCGATAAGCTGGAGCGCCTGATCGTACTGTCGGCCTTCTATTACAGCATTGGCTTTTACAGAGGCAGTCAGGTTATCTTTGCCAGGAAACACATTGAACGCTACTATGCTCTCCTCACCGCGTTTGGTCAACTCAAATGGAACAGATGCAGGTTCCGATTTCCAGCCGGGAGGTAACGATAATTTTATTGTTCCGTTCAACCTGTTCCCGGAAGCCGATTTGATAATTACGGCAATTTCTTTGGGGGAGGAGTCCGGAAACAGAAAGACTTTGTCGGAGAGGTTCAGAAATAAGGGTGGCACCACCTCAACTGGGCGGACCAATTCCCCTTTTACCGGGTCTGTCCATTTATAAATCAGCGAAACGGGTATGAGTAATTTCTCGCCGTCGACTGCAAATGAAAACTGAATCGGCACCGCCGGATCATTCTCAGGATTGCCGATAAGCCGGGGGTCAGAAACCGTGAAAAGCCCCGGACCATGCGGCGCTGTCAACCAATATGGACTGGAGTAGCCCTTGCCGGCCTTAATCAGATTCGATCGCTCTAAAACAAACGGCGAATTGTTCTTTAAGGAACTTGTGAACAGCGTATCAAACAAGAGGTCAGGAGCGGCAATGCCAAGCAACTTAACATCGGCATCCGACCGGTTCAAAATCTCATAATGGGTCATCAAGCGCTCGCCAGGGCTCACCCAGAAATGGTCGGCTGTAACCTGTACGAATAGCCCCAGGCAATCCTGAATCAACCGGTTTACGTCGTTCAATTTCCTGGACTTCCAAACGCCTTGTTCAAGGTGAGAAATCTCCTTCCTGATTTGCAGGAGCAACGGAACGCTCGACGCAGGGCTCTCTTCATTAAACTGCCGTATTGCCTTTTCAACTAAGGGCTGAACTTTTTTTCCACCCTTCAGCCGGGACCAGCCGGTGTTGACACCGTCAAGAATATTTTTCTCCGCTTTCTCCCCTTTGGCAAGTTCGAAATACTCAGGAACCTCACCTCGTATTGCGGGGACGCCAAAGCCCTGGCTTTTGTGCTGGGTCCTGCTTTCCGCTGCCAATTCGGAATAGGATTCTCCGAGCAAGGGATTGTAGGTGCCCACGTTCATGGTCACCACTCCGGGCGTCGTTTCGTTGACCGTTTTGTTCCACCAACGACCGGTGTTGGTAAACAATCGCTTTACCTGCCAAACTCCATAGTCCGTGACCTGTTCCGGAAATGCCGTTGGATTATTTGTTCTTTCAAATGCTTCTTGCGCCAGAACCGCGGAGGCCGTGTGCTGGCCGTGTCCTGCCCGTTCATCCGGCGGGAACCGGTCGAGGATAACGTCGGGTTGGAATCGACGAATGACTCGCATGACATCGGAAAGGACTTCCTGCTCATTCCAAATTTCAAATGTTTCTTTCGCGCTCTTGGAAAACCCGAAGTCAATGGCCCGTGTAAAGAATTGTTCACCGCCGTCGATCCTCCGGGCGGATAACAATTCCTGTGTTCTGATGAGTCCAAGCTGATCCCGTATTTCCGGCCCGATAAGATTTTGACCGCCATCCCCCCGGGTGAGGGACAAATATCCGGTGGTCATGAGCTGGTCGTTGACCAGGAAAGCAATGGCCCTGGAGTTCTCATCGTCGGGATGGGCCGCCAGATACAATACAGCACCCAATACGTTTAACTTTTTAAGTTCCAGCTTGATCTTTGCGGCATCCGGTTGCTGACGGAGTTGGGCATGAGAAAGAAAAGGCGTAAGGAATACAAGGAGTGCTGCAATTCTCATTATCGAATACTTTATGCGAATTAACGAGGAAAAGCAAAAGAAGGCTAACCGATTAAAAAAAATAGGCAGTAGGCACATGGCAGTAGGCAAGGCTTGGTTCCATGTTTAGGGATTAAAGTCTCTCCGAAGAAGTCCAGAGTTCTTCGGACAAATTCAGTTTCTCTACAGAATCCGGTGGTACATTTCGGGAATAAATCAATAAAATTTATGAAGAAGATCATGCTATTGTCGGTTGCCTGCCTGGTGGCGGGGTTGGCCGATGCGCAAAAATTGAGGTCCAGCGAAGTGCCTGCAGCGGTTACAGCGGCCTTCGCCAAGAACTTTCCTAAAGCCAAGGAGGTAAAGTGGTCTAAGGAAGGAACGTCGGAGTTTGAAGCGGAATTTGAAATTGCAGAGTTGGAACAAGCAGCCAATTTCGACAAGACGGGCAACTTGCTGGAGACGGAAACTGAAATAAAGAAATCCGAACTCCCACAAGCTATTCAAGCTGCTATCGCCAAAGAATTCGCCGGCTTTACGCTCGATGAGCCTGAGAAAGTAGAAATTCCCGGCAAGGCATTATTGTATGAGATGGAATTGAAGAAAGACAAGGTAAAGTATGAAGTGCAATTCTCTGCCGATGGGAAAGTCGTGAAGAAAGAGGAAATGAAAGCGAAAAAGAAAGAAAAAGAAGACAAGGATTAGGTACAGGTTTTTCATAACTATATTTTTGCACAAGTGGAGCTTTGCACAGCTCCACTTTTGTTCCACTTAAATCCTGGTTTACCACGAAAAAGACAAAGTCAGTCTTGCCATGGTCAATAATCTGAAATGAAAGTACTCTTATTCCTCCTTGGTGCCGCATGCTGCACAGTATCCGTTGTTGCCCAAAACCCGGTCGTTGCCACATCCACCCTTCCTAAGGGAAATGGTCGCATTTTCGGAGTGGTGAAAGATTCCACTGGCGGCGGCCCTGTCGAATTTGCGAATGTGGCCATTGTCGACCCTGTCACACGGAAGCCCGTCAACGGAACGGTGTGTGATGATAAAGGTAAATTCTCAATTTCGAAAATGGCACATGGCCATTATTTGGTCGTCATTTCCTTCATTGGCTATCAGACAAAAACGTTGGACGTCATTCTTTCTGATAAACAAAATGATGTTGACCTGGGGTCAATAACATTGAATTTGTCGGCCAAATTATTACACGAAATAATTGTTCAGGGTCAAAAGACCCTGGTCGAAGAAAAAGTAGACCGGACTGTGTATCATGCTGAAAATGACCTGACGACAAAAGGGGGTGATGCAACGGATGTACTAAAACGGGTGCCGTTGCTTACGGTGGACATGGACGGCAATGTTTCATTGAAGGGAAGTTCGAGCGTGATCGTGTTAATAAACAATAAA
>DATHFS010000810.1:0-2493 GCA_035317975.1 Cyclobacteriaceae bacterium
GCGATCAAAATGATGAATGGCATCGGGAAATTTGCCGGCGGGTGCAATGTCCAATTTGCCGTAAACCCTGAAACCGATGATATTGTGGGGATCGAGATCAACCCTCGCGTATCGAGATCCTCGGCGCTTGCTTCCAAGGCCACGGGTTACCCAATAGCAAAGATCGCCGCCAAGCTGGCGGTCGGATACAATTTGGACGAATTGAAAAATGCCATTACCGGAACGACAACGGCCTACTTTGAACCGGCGCTGGATTATGTCGTGGTCAAAGTTCCTCGGTGGAATTTCGACAAGTTTCATGGTGCTGACCGGAAATTGGGTCTTCAAATGAAATCGGTGGGGGAGACGATGGGCATTGGACGAAATTTCCAGGAGGCGCTGCAAAAAGCCTGTCAATCGCTTGAAATTCGCAGAAACGGATTGGGCGCCGATGGGAAGGAGCTCACCAAGCAAAACGAATTGTTATACAGTCTTGAGCACCCGTCCTGGAACCGGCTCTTCCATATTTATGATGCCATGAAATTGGGCATCTCCATGAAGACCATACAGAAACTGACTAAAATAGATAAATGGTTTTTGGGCCAGATCGAGGAGCTGATCGAAGTAGAAAAGGAAATTGAGAAATTCGAGATCGGGACCATTCCCTTGCCGTTGATGCGGCAGGCCAAGGAAAAAGGGTATGCCGACCGCCAGATTGCCCACTTGTTGGGATGCCTGGAAAGTGAAGTGCATAAGAAGCGGCGGGAAATGGGCATCAACCGTGTCTACAAGTTGGTGGACACCTGTGCAGCCGAGTTCGAAGCAAAGACACCTTATTACTATTCCACGTTTGATACGGAGAACGAATCTGTTGTTTCTACCAAAAAGAAAGTAATTGTCCTGGGCTCAGGCCCCAACCGGATCGGGCAGGGAATCGAATTCGACTACTCTTGTGTCCATGGCGTTTTGGCCGCCAAGGAATGCGGCTTCGAGACGATCATGATCAACTGTAATCCGGAAACCGTGTCCACAGACTTTGATATAGCCGATAAGCTTTATTTTGAGCCGGTATTCTGGGAACACCTTTGGGATATTATTCAACATGAAAAGCCGGTAGGGGTGATCGTGCAGCTCGGGGGCCAAACAGCGCTGAAGCTGGCGGAGAAATTGCAAAAGTACGGAGTCAAGATCATGGGGACCTCCTATGAGGCTCTTGATCTTGCCGAAGACCGCGGTAGTTTTTCGACCTTGTTAAAAGGATTGAATATTCCTTATCCTGAATTTGGTGTCGCCACCAATGCAGACGAGGCGATTGAAGTATCCAAGACGATCGGGTTTCCTTTGCTCGTCCGCCCTTCCTATGTCCTGGGCGGTCAGAGCATGAAAATTGTGATCAACGAGCATGAACTGGAATCGCACATTCTTGACATCTGGAAACACCTTCCTGAAAACAAGGTCCTCCTCGATCATTTTCTGGACGGCGCCATCGAGGCGGAGGCCGATGCGATCTGTGACGGTGAAGATGTTTACATCATCGGTATCATGCAGCACATTGAACCCGCCGGAATTCACTCTGGTGATTCTTATGCCGTGTTACCCCCCTTTAACCTGGGGGATTTTGTCATCCAACAAATTGAAAGCTACACGAAGCGAATTGCGTTAGCCCTACGAACGGTTGGTCTGATCAACATTCAATTTGCTATCAAAAACGACAAAGTGTACATCATCGAGGCCAATCCCCGGGCGTCCCGAACCGTCCCGTTCATCTGCAAAGCATACGATGAGCCGTATGTAAACTATGCTACCAAAGTGATGCTTGGTGAGAAGAAAGTAAAAGATTTCAATTTCAGGCCAACCAAAAAAGGCTATGCCATCAAGGTACCCGTATTCTCTTTCAATAAATTTCCCGACGTGAATAAGGAATTGGGCCCTGAGATGAAATCGACGGGAGAGGCGATTTACTTCATCGACGACCTCATGGACGATTACTTCATGAATATTTACGCGGAACGGAATTTGTACTTGAGTAAGTAGGGTTGGGTGCTGGTTGCCAGGTACTGGTTGCGGGTCTGAACTTACAGGTTTTAAGAGTTGACCCGGATTCAGTAGGCAGTAGGCAATGGCAGTAGGCAAAGTGATTGGTAGATTTGAGATTTTCGGTCTAATCAAATTACTTTACTTGGGTTAGTATTTATATTACCCCTACTATGAAATGTCATACCGGGCACGTGTAAGATGGCCTACGGAGTGATAAATGAAATTTGACCCGGTATCCAGTAGCAATCAAGGTGGAGAAGAAGCTATGAAATGCGATTGTGCGACCTTCCCGGGATACCGGGTCAGGCATCACTTATCTTTCATAGAATATCTTACGCGTGCCCGGTATGACATTTCATAGTATGGGTTCGTGCGCTAGAATGGGTCAAATCAGAGTGAATAAATATTAACACAAGTAAAGTAATTAGATAATTGTCAGGTTTTCCAGCTCATACAATTGCCACAATAATCGGTTAC
>DATHFS010000811.1:0-13428 GCA_035317975.1 Cyclobacteriaceae bacterium
GAAAACTCGTCATCAGTTCGACTCCGAACCAGGACAATCCGCTGATGGATGTCGCCGAAGTCAAAGGCACACCGGTCATCGGGCTGGATGTATGGGAACATGCCTATTACCTGAATTATCAAAACCGCAGGCCGGATTATATCACTGCCTGGTGGAATGTTGTAAATTGGAATGAAGCAGGGAAGCGATTTGCATAAAGGTGTTTCCCGCAGATCGCGCAGATTTTCGCAGAATCTAACAGAAGGGTTTCCCGCAGATTGCGCAGATTTTCGCAGAATGCGTTCAGCGTAAATCTGCGCGATCTGCGGGAAAAAATGTCTATGCAAAAGTAAATGAAAAGCGGAAGAGCTCATTGAGGGTTTCCATATCCAGGAAACTTAGTGAGAGCCAGTTCGCGAGACCATTCGCCTTAAACCATTTAACAGTAGCCCGCAATCCATCATCCAGGGCTATTTTAGCTTTCCAGTGCAATTTCGAATAAGCTAATTCCGTATCCGCAGGTCTCGTATGTTCAACATATCGGTCGGGTAAGGCTCCAAAAACAGGTTTTGCCTCCGGCTCCATAATGTCTACAATTTTTTCTATCACTTCCCTAACGGAAGTCAGCACACCCGAGCCCAGATCAATGGTCTGACCTTGGAATTCTAGCAAAACGGCGGAGGATAAAATTCCATCCACCATATCGTCGATGTAAATCCAATCGGTCACCCATAATCCATTGCTGAGTTTGGGGCTTTCGCCCTTTAGCAACGAACGAATAACGAAGGGGATAATTTTGTCTTTGGGCTGATAAGGACCATATCCAACAGCGGGCCGTACAATAACTACCGGTAATTTATACAATCGTTCAAATAAATGACCATACACATTCGTCGCCCATTTGGCGGCTGAGTAGGGGGAATTGGGTTGAGGGTCTTTATCCAACGGCTCGTTGATTGAACCGGTCAATATAATTCGCTCACATCCCATTTCCGCAGCCAATGTCAGTAAATTGATTGTACTGGTTAACAGACTGTGGTACGTAGACATCACCAATCCTACCTCATTAGAAGCCGTTACCTCTCCTGCCAGGTGGCAAATGATATCGGGTCTCACTTCCCTGAGAATCCTTTTTGCCGTCTCAAAATCATCAAATGAGCCAGTCCACCAGGTAAGATTCTTCCGATCACTGGTGCGCCCTATCCGTGATGTAGCATGCACGTCTGCTCCCATTTCGCAAAGTCGCCTTGTCAGATTGCGCCCGATGAAACCGCTTCCTCCTGTTATAAGGATCTTCTTACTACCCAATTTATTTATAGATAATGATCTTCCCATGTTCAATTTCCTTTTAATTAACCATGAACAGAGCTAAATTAAAAAAGAAAATCCGAAGTTGCTCCATGTTCGAAACACGGGCCGGGCAATATTACTTGAGTGGCTGTAAAGACTTCTTATTGATGATTTTGATCATCGATCCCGGAGACATTGATCATTGATTCCGGGCAGGATCGCGGCATAGGGCATCAAGGGGGTCTGCTTATGCCCATTATGCAGCCCGTCAGTTTATTCCTTATTTGCGGTTGATTTTTCGGATCCTGGCCGCCGAATAATTTTCAAGAAAGGAAAGAGGCCGGTCTTTTATTTTCTGAATTGTCCTTCTCAGCCGCTGCCGTGAGACAAAATCTTCCAGAGCGATAATGAGGCTTTCTTCAATCGTCGAGCCTTTCGTGAGCTTCCTCACTTCATTAATCAATTTATCAGGTACAATCGCTATGATTTTCATAATCTGCCTGTATGGACCTCAAGGTACAATGGCCCGGGTCAACGAGTCAATTTTTTTCCGGGCACATTGAGAAATTAATACTTGATTAGGTGTTAATTTGCCCCGATGGAAAGTTTTGTTGTTTCAGCGCGTAAGTACCGGCCCTTGGGATTTGAGGAAGTCGTTGGCCAGGAGCACATTACCACCACGCTGAAAAACGCCATCGACCATAACAAACTGGCCCAGGCCATGCTTTTTTGCGGTCCCCGGGGAGTAGGCAAGACCACGTGCGCGCGCATCGTCGCCCGGATGATCAATGGATTTGAAGAAAAGGCCGAAGTCAACTCGCTCAACATTTTTGAACTCGACGCCGCCTCCAATAATTCAGTGGAAGATATCCGCAACCTGATCGACCAGGTCCGCTACCCTCCCCAGTTTGGTAAATACAAAGTCTATATCATCGATGAAGTGCACATGCTCTCCAACGCCGCCTTCAATGCTTTCCTGAAGACGCTGGAAGAGCCTCCCTCGTACGCCATCTTTATTTTAGCGACCACTGAAAAACACAAAGTCATCCCGACTATCCTCTCGCGATGCCAGATCTTTGACTTCAACCGGATACAGGTATCCGACATCGCCAGGCAATTGAAAAAAATTGCCGACCGGGAGGGGATCAAGGCCGAAGAAGAGGCCCTTCACCTGATCGCTCAAAAAGCCGATGGCGCCCTTCGCGACGGATTATCGATATTTGATTTGATGGTGACCTTCTCGTCCGGGCACCAGGTTACCTTTAAGGATGTGCTCAACAACCTGCACATTCTCGATTACGATTATTATTTCAACGTCGTCGATGGGTTGCTGGCGGAAAATGCGACGCAACCCCTGATCCTGCTGGATGAAATCCTGCGAAAAGGATTTGACGGTCATAATTTTATTTCCGGCCTCAGCGAACATCTTCGCAACCTGCTGGTTTCCCAGGATTCCCGGACGGTCACCCTGATGGAAGTTCCGGACAGCACGAAGAAAAAATACGTGGCGCAAGCGAATGCCACCTCGCCGTCGCTTCTTCTCTCGTGGCTGAATATCGCGAACCAATGCGATCTCAACTACAAGGGGAGCCGGAACCAGCGCCTGACCGTTGAACTTGCGCTCATGAAAATGGCCAATGTCAATGCCCTCTTTAAGGCCCCTGATACTGACGATAAGAAAGTCCCTGCCGAACCGGCAGCATTAAAAAAAAAAGTGAACTAGAATCAGTCGCCGCAACGACCGTTGAAGTTGCCGCCCCACAACCTGTCCTTTCGTCCGAAGGTTCACCTGAACTTCCTCCTTCGGAACCCGTGCCGACGTTGCCAAAGGAAAACGGTCGGATTAAATCGACGGTTAACCTCCAGACTATTTTCAAAAACAATCCGAAGGGAGATGATAAAACCAAAGAAGAAAACAAGGGCGTCATTCCTTCCGGCCCCGACCGGCCCATTGTTACCCAGGAACTAAAACTCGCCCTGGAAGAATTTGCTGAATCAAGGAAGAATCAGGCCGCTGAATATCAATTGCTGAAGAGGGCCTTTTCCGTTCAGGACAATCTCGTCACCATCCCTCTTACCAATCCCATCGAAGAACCGTTACTTCAGCATATTCGCCTCCAACTCAACGCCTACCTGCGCGACAAACTGAATAACCATTTGATTTCGGTGGTGGGGGTGCTAATGGAACCCGGAACAAAAAAAGTGGTTTACACCAATAAGGAGAAGTTTGATCACCTCGCGGAAAAGAATCCCGCACTCAAAGAATTAAAGGAAAGACTGGGATTGGATACGGATTTCTAGTGCCGTTCCAACTAATTGATTCTACATCTCTTTGTCAAAAAATAAGGTTGAAATGTGCACAGAGTCCTTTATTATTTGTATAAACAGATAATTCACGGCGGGCACGGCGAACCACGACGAACACGGCGGGCTCAAATAATTGGAAGGGCTCTAGGTTCGCCCCGAGAAATTTAAAAAATTGGGTAAGGGAATACAGATGAGACAATATCTACTTCATTATTCATTATTCCGCATTCAATATTCAACATTCAATTTTGAATATTGAATGCAGAATAACGAATAATGAAGTGAAGGGATCCCCGTCCTTGAACGTGCTCCCCAATCTCCGATTTTAAATCCTATATTTTTAAAGTTCACACTTTGATATAGATCTTCCGCCTGTCCATAACGTACCCCACTAACCAACAGAACAACATCCATGTGATCGCAAAAAGCAACGAACCCGTATAGCTCCCCAGCGGTTCGAAAACGGAATGATAAATTCCCTTGTACCAGCTTTGGTCGCCGGTATGGAAAACGTAAAGGAGAATGACACCCAGCTCCGATACCAAATAAATGAACAGGGTATTCTTACCAAACACTTCAAAGAAGTAGGTCCAGCGGCGGTAGTTTAAAATTTCGATCACGTACAGCAGTATCCCCAGGACGACCAAATCGAGCCCGACGGTGAACAGGACAAACGAACTTGTCCATAATTTTTTATTGATCGGGAAAATCAAATCCCAGCAATACGCCGTGAAGGCCAATATCGCTCCGGCGATCATGAGCTTGGCAATGGTCTCATACGAATTTCCCTTTTGCTGAACAAACCGGCCGGCAATGTATCCGAGTATAACATTAACAATAGAGGGCAGGGTGCTCAGGATCCCTTCCGGTTCAAAGGCAATTCCTTCGCCATGATAGAGATGGTTGTCACCGAGCAGCAGGGTATCCAGTTTTGACCCGGCATTTCCCTGTAAGGTCAAATCTCCGAAAACAACCATGAGCAGCCAATATCCCAACAAGGCGAACACAGTAAAAATAATCGCACCGCGTTCCTTCCAATAATGAAGGATCAGGGAACCAAAGCAATAGCCCAACGCAATCCGCTGGAGGACACCCAGGACGCGAGTGTTGGCCAGTGGCGACAACACCCATTCGTGGGCATCGTTCTCCTGGACAAACGGGAACCAGTACATCAGGTAACCCAACAGGAAAATCAACAGCGTGCGCTTGAATACCTTCTTCAGAAAAGCGCCGTTACCAAGCGATTCATATTTCACCAGACTGAAACTCATCGCATTCCCCACAACAAACATAAACGTAGGGAACACCCAATCCGTAGGGGTGAATCCATGCCAGTGCGCATGGTGTAAGGGCGCAAAGGTGGTGGCTCCGTTTCCGGGGGTATTGACTACAATCATCAGCGTGACCGTCATCCCGCGAAGAACATCGAGGGAGAGATGGCGTTTTGGTTGATCCATTTCTAAATATACAAACCATCCTGAAATTGCCCTTTGGAAAGCAGGATTTTAATGGAGATCACCTGGCGGTTGGCGCTTAAAACGTTAGGATTAGCAAATCCCGACCCTGTGGGTCAAATTGCAACTTTACAAGTAGGGCTAATGACCAACAACTAACCAATGAATCAACGAATTGTTCTTCTGTTTGGAACGTTATTTGCGGGACTAAGCGTCGCCTTAGGTGCGTTCGGCGCCCACGCATTAAAGCCTATACTCGTGGCCAACAACAGGCTGGAGGTTTATGATACTGCCGTACGGTATCAGGTGTATCATGCTCTGGCCCTGTTGATCGCGGGAGTGTTGATGGCACAGTTTCAGGATCTAACTCACCTGCGTCGGGCGGCATCCTGTTGGGTTGGGGGAATTCTACTTTTCAGCGGAAGCCTTTACGCATTATCATTCACGTCAATAATGGCATTTGCATTTCTTACCCCGGTGGGTGGCTTCCTTTTCCTTGCCGGCTGGGGCTTTCTGCTGGCGGGAATCTTGAAGAAGAAATCTTGAGTCCGTAGTCTTGAGTTGTTGAGATCCTATCTAAGGCTCACCACTCAAAAACCAGGGACTCAAGACGAAGGACGAGTAGAGACTAAGGACGTAAGACTATTGGGAAGCTTTCTTCTCCAAAACGTTGGCGGTAAAACTTACCTGGCCTCCTTCAGGATTCGCCGCGTTGGAAACAATGGTCACCACTTTATTTTGTTTGCCCATTTTGCCAAGCGAGTTAAAGGCAACGACGATCTCCCCTTTTCCTCCGGCAACAATCGGATCCCGGGGCCAACCTTTGGGAACGGTGCATCCGCACGTAACCGTTACGTTTGTGATCAGGAGAGGCTCCGTCCCGGTGTTCGTAAACCTATACGTGGTCTCTACTTTGTCGCCTTGCTGAATATCACCGAAATCATGTGTGGACTTTTCCCAGGTAAGAATAGGACCATTGGGTTTGGCAACGGGCGTTTGGGCAAAAGCAGCAGCCGCTACCGCCACTCCGAAGATTAAAATTAAAATGCGCTTCATAACTGTTTTTTTTCAAATTTAGGGATTAACTGGTTAATTCATAAACGATTTGGGATCAATCAAATTTCGTACCGTACCATCAATTTTCAACGTTCAATGACGGAGCAAGTTCAGGAAATATATGGAAACCGCCTGCGGGTGCGAACCTGCGGTCTTTTGATCGAAAATGAACGGTTGCTCATGGTGAACCACCGCTCCCTCGCGGAGAATGATTTTTGGGCCCCGCCCGGGGGCGGGGTAAATTTTGGGGAACCCGCTTCTACCTGCCTTCAGCGCGAATTGCGAGAAGAAACCGGCCTGGAAACAGAGGTGGACGAATTTCTATTTGCATGCGAATTCATTCAAAAGTCACTTCACGCTATCGAACTATTCTTCCTGGTGCGGCACACCGGGGGCAATCTGGTTACGGGTCGTGATCCGGAGATGAAGAGGCAGGATCAGATTATCACAGCCGTCCGGTTTTTACATTGGGATGAGATTCAAAAGATGAATCCAAAAGCCTTGCACGGGATATTTCGCTTTACCGAAGAACCTGCTCAAATAACCCGGTTAAGGGGTTATTTTAAGCTATGACCCTTGTATTTAACCACTTAAAATGGGTATTATTGCACGCTACATAATCAAACCCTTGCAAGCCACATCCGTCAACTATAAGCTTATCAGGAAGATCAAGGACGACAAGTTTGATGCAGAAGAACTTGATCAGTATACCCTCTTGACCCAACTCGGTGTACGTGATCTGCAAGTAGCCGTAGTGGATTCAGCCGACAACCGCCTTCTCTTTTTTGAGGATTATATATTCAATGGGTTGAATTCCTATGACGAACTGATGGTGGTCCTTCGCTCCCTTTATGATTCGCATGAACTTTTGATGGCGGGGTTTTGGAAGGGCGTTATTTTCTCGATCAAAAACAACCACCTGGTCCAGGTACCCGACTCCTTATTCGTCCAGGCTGCTGCCGACGAGTATCTGCGTTTCAATGCGCAATCCGACGGGGAAAAAGAGGAGACCCTCTTTTGCCGTCATCACCTGTCGGACGCGGTCACGGTGTTTGCTATCCCGCGGGAACTTCATGGGTGGATCGGGAGTCTCTATCCGAATAGTGCTGTCCGGTTTATTCATCAATCTGCCTCCCTGATTGAAGGGGTCTTAAATTACGCCCGGTCGTATGAGGGTACGCCCCTGTTTGTTTACGTCGACCGGTTTAAGCTCCACATTGTCTTTGTAAAAAATAATACGCTGGTGTATTACAATCAATTTGTCATCAACCAGTTTGCCGATTACCTCAAATACATCATGTTGGTCATGAAAGGGTTAAACCTGGACCAAAGCACCAGCCAGGTAATGTTGTGGGGGTATATCGGAAAGAATTCTCCGCATTACCATGAGTTCTATAAGTACATCCACAATGTCGTTTTTGGCGAAAGGCCTGCCCACCTGAAGTTTGGGTATATGTTTGACGAAGTACAGGAGCACCATTTCTTCGATTTGTACTCCATGAATTTGTTCAAGCCGTAGTCCATCGTGACGCAAAACATGAAGCGCGTTGCACTCTTTCCAGGCTCGTTTGACCCCTTCACCAAAGGACATGAAGATATTGTGCTGCGGGGGTTGCAGCTTTTTGACGAGATCATCATTGCCATTGGCTATAACAGCACGAAGAGCCAGCGCTATTTCAAAATTGAGTTGATGGTCGACCGGATCAAAGAGACCTTTACCACCTACCCGAATATCAGCGTTCAGCCTTTTTCCGAACTGACTGCCGAATTTGCGCGCCGGAACAATGCCCGGTATCTGCTGCGTGGATTACGCAACACCACCGACTTCGAGTATGAAAACAGCATTGCGCAGGTAAACCGTGAACTCAACGCCGAGTTGGAATCCGTTTTCCTGATCACTTCTCCGCCGTTTGCCTTCATCAGCTCCTCCGTGATCCGCGAAGTACACCGGTACAAAGGTGATGTCAGCAGCTTCCTTCCGTATAGTCTCTAGTCCTTAGTCTTGAGATGGATACAACAATGGACTTGGTACCAACTACTCAAAACTAAGGACTAGTGTTGCGACAAAATTTATTCTGCAGCACAGCTATGGCTTAAAATACCGTGAAAATACCGACGCTTCATTTATGTTTCAAATCTAATTGGTCGCAACACTAACCATTTGGTTGTGATCATGCATTGATTTTGTAAGAACTGATGGAATGATAGCTATGCGATTTTACTGTTGGCGCGGAACTATATTTCGTTCCTACGGAACTTTGGTCGTGACCGCTCATTCTGGCTACCGATATTTCGTCCCTCTGGGACTATCGCCCCACAATTTGGATGATACTGTGGAAAGGAGTTAGGGTTATTAAGCTCCGAATTTGGTAGAAGCATAGCACCCACAATTCAAGTCCCGTAGGGATGATATATCGGTAGAAAATCAAATTGGAGAATAATTCAAGTCCCATTAGGGACGACATATTGGAATCTAGGTCGCGCCAGGTCCAATCCTGCACCTGGTGTCGCGAAAAATCAATTCTGCTACATAGTTATGGCTTGAAATACCTTGACAATAAGTCCGACACTTTCATTTATGTTGCAGGACTAATTTGTCGCAATACCAGGGACTCAAGACTCAGGACCAGGACTCAAGACTTCTTATAATACTCCTCAAACACAAACCGTATGGAACGATAAGAATTTTCCAGGGCATGATAGATCTCCTTTTCCGTCATCCAGCGTATTTCTTCTATGTCCTCTTCCTGGGCGGGGCGTTCTCTTGAATCATCAGTCAGGTCCATTGCATACCAACGCGTTTTTTTGAGCATGCTGTTTTTGTTCATGGTATAGGTATGCCATGTTGTGCAGATCTTCTTACCCAGTTTCACGGACACATTGCATTCCTCACGGACTTCGCGAACGGCTGTTTCCTCGTAATCTTCACCGGCTTCTTTTTTGCCTTTGGGCAAATCCCATTTCTTCATCCGGAAGATCATCATGAACTTTTCTTTTTTGCGAATCAGCCCCCCGGCCGCTTTCACGACCTTGAATTTCTTCTTCAGATAAATTTTGACGGAATCGTAATTGTCGACCGAAACAAATAAGGAGAGAAGGCTGATCGGTACTTTGGAATTGACCAAATCGAGGATAACATCGAGGTCATTGAGGGTAGCGCGATTGACCCATACATGATTCACGAGCTTGGCCTTTGTGATCGGTTCATTTTTCGCGTCAACGGTATGATTAATATCCCCGGGATCCGGCTTTTTACCGGGTTTTAATATTCTTACCGGAATATCGTTTACAAATAAATTCATGGATGGGACGATGGCCTGCCAGTTTGCAAAAACATGAATTATTAGGTCCCGGACAAATAGATTTTAGGGTTTTTTCAATATAAATTGGCGATCCATGAGTAGGGTGAAAATCGAAGAGAAAACGGCCGGGCCTGTGGCTTCCAAGCTGCTCGAAATTGAGGCCATTAAACTGAACTATAAAACTCCTTTTACCTGGAGCTCAGGGTGGAAATCTCCCATCTATTGTGATAACCGGCTGTCCCTTTCCTACCCTCCCCTTCGGACATATATTAAAGAGCAGTTGGTCAATGCCATTAACGAAAATTTCAAGAAAGTAGAAGGCATTGCCGGTGTTGCCACAGCCGGTATTCCCCAGGGAGCCCTTGTCGCCGACGCCCTCCAACTCCCCTATGTTTATGTTCGACCCAAGCCGAAAGATCATGGAATGGGAAACCTGATTGAAGGAAGAATTCAAAAGGGTCAAAAGGTGGTTTTGGTTGAGGACCTGATCTCTACCGGGGGCAGTTCACTCCGGGCAGCACAAGCCTTAAAGGAAGCGGGATTTGTTGTACTGGGTATGGTGGCCATTTTCACCTACGGTTTTGATGAAGCGGAAAGGAATTTTGAAGAGGCCAAAATTCCACTTGTGTGCCTGAGCGATTTTGACCATTTGCTGAAAGAAGCAGTCCTGAAAAAGTATCTGGATGAGAAGGGGCTCATTTATGTGAAGAGTTGGAGGATGGACCCTTCCCATTGGAGGTAGTGGGGAGCCAAGTACCTGGAAGTAGGCAGTAGGCAATAAGCAGTAGGCAATAGGATTTTCCAAAAGACCAGGTTTTCCTGACAATTTTTATGCGGGTCCAAACCGGTATTCTATTTATTTTAGCTGAAGAAAATGGCGGCAGGCTATATATTCTTCAACAATGCGGATCAGAGTCTGGATCAGAAGTTTCTTTGGCTTCTCGCGTTCCGAGACCAATGCCTTTTTGATCCTGCTCCCCGCCATGGCTGTGCTGGTTTTATCAGCACCAGCCTATCGATGGTGGTTGGGAAGGCGACCAATCGAATTGCAAGAGAATAGCAAATTATTGGATAGCCTTGTTGCCTCCTGGAAATGGGATAAGCCAGCCGGCGGTATCTCAAAAGAACTCCCGTCTCTTTTCTCTTTTAATCCTAACACAGCCTCTCTTGACGACCTCAAAAGTCTCGGATTTTCCGACGGGCTTTCCCTCCGGATTGTGAACTACCGCGCCAAAGGAGGAAAATTCAAGGTCAAACGCGACTTGGGTAAGCTTTACGGGATGGACTCTTTATTGATGACCAGGCTATACCCTTATATTGATTTGCCGGAGAAGATAATTTCCGCCGCAACAAAACGTTTTCCTGTCGCAACTTCCGTCCATTCAATACGGTTTGACCTTAACCTGGCGGATACGGCCCAACTTATCAAAATCTATGGCATCGGACCGAGGCTTTCCATGCGAATAATCAAGTACCGCGATCGCCTGGGAGGATTCATATCGCATGAACAGCTCCCGGAAGTATATGGACTGGACACGGCCGTCATTAATCAATTAAAAAAAAGGACATTCATCCGGGATGATTTCAAGCCGCGGCAGATCAATGTCAATGCCGCGGACGAAAAAGAATTCCGGTCGCTCCCCTATATTCCACTCCACTTGGCTAAATCCATTGCCGCTTATCGATTTCAACATGGCGACTTTGCCTCACTTGAAGCATTGAAGCAAATTGCACTGATGGATGAGTCCCTTTTTCAAAAGATAAAACCGTACCTTACTGTGAAAGATTGAGCGTGAACGCACCGGAGGCAACCAAAAAGCTATTGACGCATTATTTGCGAAGGTTGACCAACCTTTCCGGTAATAACCGATCCTTGTTTCTGGGCCGCCTTTCTTCGGATCAGTTTCTGGACCTCCACCTGGTCAGTCAGCTCAATCGCGAAAAATCATTTTCCATTGTCGAGTCCATCATCGCCGGGAAAAAAAAAATCATTTGTCCCGTCGTCGATGCACGGATGGAAGAGTCGAATGAAGTAAGTAAAAAGCTGAAAAAGCTTCAACGGCTGGACCATTTCCTTTATGAAGAACGGGGATCCAAAGATTTGCATTTGGGCTGGCCCTTTGTCAGGGGAAAACTGTCGGATGGGACGTGTGTCCAATGCCCCCTTCTCTTCTTTCCGGTGGAGCTGGAGCAGGAAAGTCACCATTGGGTGATCCGCCCGCGTCCGGATGCGGACATCACGTTCAACAAAACGTTTCTCCTGGCGTACTCATTCTACAACAAGGTAAAAGCGGATGAGGCCTTGATGGAGGAAGACTTTGAAGAAACGGATCGCGACAGCACCGTATTCCGGACTGCCATCTATCAACTCCTTAACAAAGGATCGCTGGACATTCAATTTAATCCCGACAACTACCGTGATGAGCTGACGTCCTTTACCTCTTTCACAAAAGCAAAATTTGAAGAACAGCACGAGAACGGCAAGCTGAAACTTTTTCCCGAGGCCATCCTGGGCATTTTTCCGCAAGCCGGTTCTTACCTTGTTCCCGATTACGTGAACCTGATCGAGAATGAAAGGATCATTGACCTCCAGGATTTCTTTCAGTCCCGCCATGCCCCGGAGGAAACCGGCTCGACAAATTTCATTACCCAGGTAAAGGAAGAAAAAGTCTATTCCTCCTTCCCCATGGATATCTGGCAGGAAAATGCCCTCAAAGCCGTGAAGCTCGGGAATTCAATCGTCGTCCAGGGTCCGCCGGGAACAGGAAAATCACAACTGATCTGCAACCTCATCAGCGATGGAATTTCCCATCGCAAGCGGATCATGGTCGTTTGCCAGAAGCGGGCCGCGCTGGATGTGGTATATGCCCGCCTGACCGAGAAGAAACTTTCCTCTTTTGTCGGGCTGGTCCACGATTTCAAGAATGACCGCAACGCGATCTATAAAAAAATTGCTTTACAGATCGAACACGTGGATGATAACAAGGCAAGAAACAACAGCCTGGACTCCATTCAACAGGAAAGAGCATTTTACCAGGCCAGCCGCAGAATCGACCAGGTGACCGATGAACTCGAAGAATTCAAGCAGGCGTTGTTCGACGAAACCGAATCCGGTACGAGCATCAAGGAACTCTACCTCCGGTCTTCGCCCGACGCTCCTTCGGTAAACCTCAAGCAGGAGTATCAGTATCTCCGTGCGGAGGCCGTCGCCCCTTTCCTCACCAAACTGAAATTCTATTCCTTTTATGCGGTACGGTTTGAACAGGAAAGTTGGTATCCCTGGAGAGAGCGAAAGTCATTTTCCGCATTCCAGGTCGGCGATTTGAAAACGATCCTGGGTCATCTGAAGGAAATACCTCAGTACTTCAACGGAATTCTGAATCAACTTCACGAATTATCCGCGGCGGATCTCACCTTTGAGGAGTGCGAGGCGTTGGTCGTCCGGAAAAAGGAGGCTGAAGAAATGGTTGAATTGCTCGGCACCGAGCAGCGCTTCAGGACTTTTCAATCCATCGTTTACGAGCCGGAAGAAGAAACAAGCTCCTTGTGGCTCGCTAATATCGAACGCGTCATCGCTGATTGCTACCAGGGCGATGGACCTGAAACCTCAGTGACCCCGCATCACCTGGGGCAATTGATGAAGGCGCTGCAACGAACCATGAAAGCGAGAAGAAACCTGATCGGGCTGATCGTCTGGGAACTTTTTTCGAAAGACAAGATCTTTATCACGCGTGTGCTGCTGGCCAACGGATTAAAAAGTAACAAGATCGGGTTGCTGACACTCGAAAGAAAATTAGACAACCGCCTTAACCTGGAACACAATTTTTCCAAACTACGAGCGAAAAAATGGCTGACGAACATTCCGGAAGGCTATACCCTTTTAACCATACAACACTGGATACAGGACTTTCAGCGCGCGATCAGGGCCAAAGAAATCTACCTCTCGATCAGGGGGTTGAAGAACATGGCCGATCCCTCGCGGTTGAGATGGGATGAATTTCACAGCCGGATGGGAATTCTCTTTAAGTTGTTTGAAGAGA
>DATHFS010000812.1:0-2065 GCA_035317975.1 Cyclobacteriaceae bacterium
TTAGTTTGGTGGAAAATAATAAGAGGGTATTTGCATCGTCCTGAGCCAGCAACTCACTACTCCCTGTTGTGTGATTTCGAACGACCGTGAGCGGTGTCCCTACTGGATGAGTGAGGGAAATCTCCAGCATTTTCTCTTTATGTTCACGGGCGGCTGGAGCGCGTTTTGGGTTAAATTCCAAAATGCCGTTGAAATAATAACTCCTTTCCAACCGCGTAAATTGAAAGGAAGCTTTACTTAAGTTCAAAAAATTGGTGGAATCTCCAAACGACTGCCATCTCGGCGCAAGATTAGTCCTTAGGGAGGGCCAGCTATTCACTCCGTCGAAAATGATTCCGGCATTGGTTTCCTGTGACGTAGACAGGAATTTATTCCATTCGGTCGATTTTCCCCAGGTGTTTTCTGCATCCAGATCGTCGATAAATACCTTCAAGTCATTCAGGTCTTCTGAGAAAATCAAATGATGATCGGTCACCAAATAATAATTCATAGCATGGTTCGTCAGGGGCCAAAACAACGTGACGGGTAAACTGGGAACATTCAACGAATGAATTTGATGATGCGCGTAATTCTCTGTCGCCTGCGCCTCCCCTTTGTTTTTCGGACGAAGTTTCTTTAGTTCCCTGATCGCCTGATTTCCGTTTTTTAGCTCAGTAATAAACAGTTTCCCGGAAAAAATACCACCCCGGCAGAGCCCGATCTCATCTCCGAGGGCGCCATAGAAAGGGCTGACCTCAAATCCATATCGCGCCTGGAGTGTATTCAAGGAATCGACGAGGGGCGTCCGCCAGGTTTTACAAAACTCAAGGCGGCCCGGGGTCCAGGTTGCAAAATCGGAAATGCCATAGTGAATCAGCAAGGCGGTCCGGTTTGAAATAATCCGTTGCAAGGAAATCGGAACGGGCCGCTGCTGATTAAATAACGATAAGATCGATCCGCCCTTGATACTGTCCACGGCAAAACCGCTGAACAGCAGGGTATGGTCTTCTTTTTTTATATCCACTACTCCGGATCGGGCGAATTGATTCAGGATGGAGTTTTGATCCTTCCTGAGGAGAAAAAAGTCCAGGAACTCAGGAAACCGGGACAGGTTTACGTAGACATGGCCGCCGTCGGACTCCATCCTGGCAAATTGAAACAGCGCTTTGTTGTTCTGAATAAAACTTCGTCTTAGGTCCGACTTGGCTATCCGGATGACATCCTCGATGAGAAAGGAGGTGGAACTCATCACCAGGACGTGATCGATCGTTACGATGGAGACGACTTTGTTGTTCTTCACGGGGACTTCGATGATCGCATACCCTTCAAAATTCCTTTCGGTAGCAGGTCGATTGGGTGTAAGGGAGGCAATATCTTTTTTGGTGGGGAGGAAGCCGGGCAGGTAAAGGACGGTGCCCACTTCTTCTTTTCCAATGACATGAAGGGAGATCAATAATTCTTTGGCATTCCGAACGCTTTTGCGGAGGGAGTCGGGTACGAGGGACGTAAGGAGGAACTCCGCATCGTCGATTGTTGAATTCGGATTGCGTTCATATACGACCAGGGCCTCCTCGGTCACCAGGTCCCATGCCCCGACGGCGGGTGGATGATTGATTTGCCATACATAATACGATCCCAGGAGAGTCAGAACCAGCAGGATGGAGACAACAAGGATTCGCATCACACAATGGTTTAGGAGAATCGGGTAAAGGTACGCGGGTTAGGGTTGAAAGACAACCAGGGGGTTGAGTCTCGTGGTCCCTAGTCTTTACATTTTTATCTTTAATAGGGGGTGGGGCATGAGGTAACTTTTGCTGGAGAAAACAGTTGATTATTGAAGATGAAACACAAACCGGCTGTCGCCCCGACTTTTATGCAGCCGTTCATGGCTAAAGCCTAACAGGAGACCTCAGAAATAGCTTCGTGTCTTCGTGTCTTCGTGGTAAAAAAAAGACCCTCCTTGTGGGGAGGGTCTTAATAAAGAAAGGCAACGACTTACTCTCCCGGGTTTTACCCCAGTACCATCAGCGCGGGCGGGCTTAACTGCTCTGTTCGGAATGGGAAGAGGTGATCCCCACCGCTATAG
>DATHFS010000813.1:0-6226 GCA_035317975.1 Cyclobacteriaceae bacterium
ACGAAGCCAAAAAGAAAGCTAATAAAAACTAAGGTGGAAATCCCAGATACTGATGGCGATGGGTAGGCGCACCACCGGCAACCGGTAACTTACCCCACCGTCTCGTCCGCCTGCATTTGCTTCTCATACAGCTCCTGGTAAACCCCGCCTTCAGCCAATAAGGTTTCGTGTGTGCCTTCCTCCACTATTTTCCCCTCATGAAGGACGATGATCTTGTTGGCCAGTTTGGCGGAGGACACGCGGTGTGAAATGATAACACTGGTCCGGCCTTCCATGATTTTCTTCATACTGTTGAGAATGGTGTTTTCCGTGTTGGTATCCACCGCCGAAAGGGCATCGTCGAGGATCAGGATCTTAGGTTCGCGAACAATAGCACGGGCAATGGATACCCGCTGTTTCTGCCCGCCGGAAAGGGTGATCCCCCGCTCGCCCACGCGCGTGTTAAAGCCCTGGGGAAAACTCATGATATTGTCATAAACATCGGCGTCCTTCGCCGCTTGGATGATTTTCGTTTCGTCGGGGTGAGTCAGGCCGAAGGCAATATTGTTGTAAATCGTATCACTGAATAAAAAAACATCCTGCGGTACGGGGCCAATCTGATTCCGTACACTGACCAGATCATAATCCCGGATGGGGATCTCATCGATGAGGATCTCGCCCCCCGAAACATCATAGAGTCTGCCGATCAGGTAGGAAATCGTACTCTTTCCGGAGCCGGTGGTGCCGATAATAGCGAGCGATTCTCCCGGATGGATTACAAAAGAAATATTTTTCAGTGCGTGGATGCCGGTATCAGGATAGGTAAAAGAAACATCTTTGAATTCGATCTTTCCGGCAATTTCGCGCACGATGTTTTTCTGGGAAACGATGTCCGTCTTGTTTTTCAGGAATTCATTGATGCGTTTTTGAGAAGCCTCCGCCCGCTTTACCTGGCTGCTTGTCCAGCCCAGTAAGGTTACCGGCCAGGTAAGCATGTTGACGTAGATGATAAACTCAGCAATGTTCCCAAACGTAAGACGGCCGTTGATGACCTCAACGCTGCCGGCGTACACCGTCAGAACCGTACTCAACCCAACCAGCCCCATCACGAGGGGGAAGAACAAGGACTGGATCATCGTGAGTTTCAAGGATTGCCGCTTATACTCATTGCTTTCCCTTGAAAAATTTTGAACGGATTCTTTCTCCCGGGTAAATGATTTCAACACCCGGATTCCGGAAAAGGCTTCCTGTACGAACGTACTTAGCCTTGATTGGCTTTTTTGAATTTCTTCCGACCGGTGTTCGATGATATTATTAACATAAAAAATACTGATCGAAAGCAAGGGTAAGGGGATGAGGGCATACCAGGTGAGGGTCGTGCTAATGCTGAACATAACCGGGATGAGCATGATCATGAGCGTGAATAAGGTCAGGCCATACATGATCGACGGGCCCAGGTACATCCTTACGCGGCTGACGTCCTCGGATATGCGATTCATAAGATCACCCGTATTGTTTCTCCGGTAAAAACTCAGCGGGAGGGTTTGGTAGTGCGCGAAGATCTCATTCTTCAGATCATATTCAATGTGGCGGCTCATGACAATGAGTGTTTGCCGGACGTAATAGAGAAAGACACCGCGCAAAAGAGCAACCAGCAAAATCAGAAGTGCGTAAACAAGAATTCCCCGTGCAAATACATTAAAAAAGGATTGCTGGACCGCTGCGTTCTCAAGGGACCGGTAAACAAGAATGTTGTCGATGACCAGGTCGATGGAATAACGGACCAGGGGGGCCGGAACGATTTGAAACACGTTGGAGATGATCACAAAGAGCAACCCGAGCAATAAGTGTCGTTTGTATTGAAGGAGGTATTTATTGAGATAGAGGAGTTCTTTCATGAAGGCGCTACCGGTAACCTTGTTGAAACGAAAGTGGGTGGTTTTGGTTCGTTTTAGGACGCATAAAGATAGGCGGGATTATTAAAATTCAGCGCTTCTCTTTTTAGTCCATTCCTTGTAATTTGCGCGCTCATACGATCGTTCTTTCAATTATGCTCAACCGACGCACGCTCCGCATTAAGATCATGCAAAGTCTATTCGCCTATGATCAATGCCGCGAGGCCAATTACAAGATGGCACTCGACCAGATCGAAGAGCATTTCAAACCCAATCTTAACTCCATGGAGGTCCAGGACAGGGAACTTCTTAAAGGGCAGCGCAAAGTAGCCCGGCAACTTTTGGAAAAGAAATTCAGCAATCCGGCCACGGCGGAAGGATCCGACGCCGCCGTGAACGCAGCGGTCGAAGAATCGATAACCCAATACCACAAACACATCCGGAAGGATTTCCTTTTCTTTAGCAAGAACATGGTCCTCGAGGTGGAAAAAATCAACGATCTCTACTATTCCGTATTGGGTCTGCTTATTGCGTTTGCGGATACGGCGGCAAGCGATACGAAATCGGGATACAAAAACTTCACCCACAACCTCTGGATCCAATCGCTACGGGACAATACTGAGTTGAAGAAGGAGTTGCTAAAACCTACAACGGGTTGGGCAAGCCGGATGGACAAGGTGCGAGGTTGGTTTCTCGATATCGTCCGGACGGATACGGAGTTTCAAAAATTTAATCAGCACAAGTCAGCTTTGCCGGAAGACCATAAGGCGATTGTAAAACACCTTTCGCGCAAAGTGATTTTGGGCAAAGGTCCGATCAACAGTTATTACGAGGAGGAAGATATCCATTGGGCCGAAGACCAGGAAATTGTGAAAAGCCTGGTGGACAAAACAATTAAATCCAGGAACGGGGAAGCGCAGTCGATCGAGTTACAAAAACTCTCACTGGACTGGGAAGATGACCGGGAGTTCATGGCTCTGCTTTTCAGCACCACTATCGGGCTGGAAGAAAAACACAAGCGGCTCATAGCAAAGAATACAAAAAACTGGGAAGTGGACCGGTTGCCCCTGACCGACCGGATCATTTTGGAAATGGCGATCGCCGAGTTGATCACGTTTTCTCATATTCCTGTAAAGGTCAGTATTAATGAATATATCGAACTGGCCAAATTGTATAGTACCCCAAAGAGCCGTCAGTTCATCAATGGCATTCTGGACGTAATTTCCAAAGAACTATTGGGCTCGGGGGACATGAAAAAAAGTGGCCGTGGGCTCATTGACAATAAGTAGTACATTTGTCATCTAAATTTTGATTTATGGGCAAGAAAGGAAGCTCTCTATTCGCGTTTATAACCGGTGCAACCGTTGGTGCCCTTCTGGGGGTATTGTATGCACCTGACAAAGGCTCGGCTACCCGGGAAAAACTTTCCTTTCGCCTCGATAAATACAAGGAGATGCTGGAGCAATTCCTGGATGACCTGGTCGAAGGAAAAGATACTCCGCTCACCTCGGAGGCAAAATCGCAGGGACAAAAGGTAGTAAACGAGGCCAAAAATAAAGCCGAGCGCCTCCTGGGAGATATCGACGAATTGCTAGAGCAAATTCGTGGTGACAAAAAAAGTTAATAAGTTGTTAACAGGGAAAAGCCAATTGTAAAATTATCTCCCGGGAGATAATTTTGCGTCCGAGTTGGAAATTTCAGAATGAACTACTAAACGAAGAGAATATGAAAATCGCATATCGCCTGATGGTAATGGTTGTTATGGTAGCATTGGTGATGGGCTGCCGCGACCGAGCTGCTGAAAAGAGGATTGCAGAACTGGAGAGCCGCCTGGCCCAGATTGAAAATAAGTCGACCGCTCCCACGGCCGTCGCGGCTACTAAGGCTACCCCAGCGGTCCCTGAAGTAAAACCCGAGGGTCCTCTTCCCGTAGTGGAGTTTGAACGTGTAGAGCATGATTTTGGCACGATCAATGAAGGCCAAAAAGTTTCGTATGCTTATAAATTCAAAAACAATGGTCAGGCACCCCTGATCATTCAGAGTGCGGTTGGCTCCTGTGGTTGTACTGTTCCGGCATGGTCCAAGGAGCCCGTTCCGGTTGGAGGCACCGGTTTTGTATCGGCTGAATTTGATAGCAATGGAAAATCCGGTGTTCAAAACAAGACCGTTACCGTGACAGCGAATACATGGCCAAAAATTACCACCCTTCATTTCAAGGCTATGGTCACGCCAAAACCTACCGGAGCGAATGGGCCGGTGAAGTAATTCCGGTCCCTACTTGGGATGTTTGTTTTAATGGATAACTTGCATCCCTAAAAATTAATAATTATGTACTCTATTTTATTGCAGGCTCAGAGTAGCAACTGGACATCGATGATCTTCATGGTGGCCATTATTGGTGTATTTTATTTTTTCATGATCCGTCCACAGCAGAAGAAAGCCAAGGACCAGAAAAAATTCATTGATGAAATTAAGAAAGGGGAAGATGTGGTAACGATTGCCGGAATCTATGGACGCGTCGCAGAAATCGAGGGAGACACGGTCATTTTAGAAGTGGAACGCGGAGGCAGAATAAAAATGTTGAAGTCGGGAATTTCCATGGAATCCACAAAGGCTGCTTTCGGAAAAAAAGAGAAATAAAGATGTGAGTTTTTTTCGGGTACTAAACAACCTGTTTCGGTTTAACCGCACGAATTGGAGGGCCGTGTCGCTGTGCTTTTTAGCAGCCACGGTCTTTTGGTTTTTTAATGCGCTGAACAAGTTCTACTCTACCAACGTCCGCTTCCCGCTGCAGTTCGAATATGATCAGCAGAAATATGTTCCTTCCCAACCCTTGCCCCATGACGTTTATGTCAATGTAATGGGCAACGGTTGGGATTTATTGCGCAAGTACCTGGGACTGAAATTGCCTGCGGTAGTCATTGCGCTGGAACGCCCTGTCGAGACGAAAAAAATTGTAGGAAGCACGCTGCCTCCTTTGCTGGCAAGTCAATTGGGAAATCTGAAGATCAATCATATCGTAACCGATACGTTATACATATCGATTGAAGCCAAAGATTCGATCCGGATGAAAGTATTCGTCGATCCCAAAGAAATAACGTTTAAAAAAGGTTACGGAAGAATCAGTCCCGTTGTCGTGCTGCCGGATTCCATTCAGGCGGAAGGTCCTGTCAGTTTTCTTAAGAAGCTGCCCGACTCCCTGGTGATAGAACTACCGCCCAATGAAGTGCATTCCAACTACCGCGAGCAAATGCCCGTGAAATTGGGATATGAATCGGTCAAGCGAACCCCTCCCGTAGTGGAGGTCATGTTTGAGGTGGGAGAGGTCACGGAGGTCCAACAAAAAATAAAACTTGATCTGGTTAATGTTCCGGAATTTACTCACGTCATGCAGGACAGAGACAGCGTGGGTTGTATTGTGCAGGTTCCGAAAAGCAGAGTAGATGATTTCCAGCAAACGTCGTCAGGAATCCGGGCGCAGATTGATTTACGCGAAACGCGCACGGGGGGAAGAAAAGTGCTTCCTTCGGTGCGGGGACTTCCGCCCTATGCAACCCTGGTGACTGTCGATTCGGTCAGGATGAAATTGTATTAGCCTAATGCGGGATATGAAGCGACCTCTTCAAATAGGCATTACAGGAGGGATCGGATCAGGGAAGAGTTTGGTCTGCCGGATCTTTCAGCAGTTGGGTGTACCGGTTTATGATGCCGACAGTCGGGCAAAAGAGCTGATGGTCACCGACAGCATCCTGGCCGGGCAAATCAAAAAAGAATTCGGGACGCAATCGTATTCATCGGACGGTGGCATTGATCGAACCCTCCTGGCTCAAACGGTTTTTAATGATCCTGTCAAACTGGAGAAATTGAACCGAATGGTGCACCCAAGAGTGGCGGAGGATTACAACCATTGGGTAGAGCAACACCGTGACAAACCGTATGTGATCAAAGAAGCGGCATTGATTTTTGAGGCAGGATCCTGGAAGGGGTTGGACAAAGTGATCGTGGTTGCTTCCCCGGAAGGGCTCCGGATGAAACGGATATTGAGCCGGGATACCCATCGAACCGCCAATGACGTTCAGGCGATTATTAATAACCAAATGCCCGAGGAAGAAAAACTGAAACGGGCAGACTTTGTTATTACCAACGACGAAAGCCAGCTGGTCATTCCACAGGTGCTCCAATTGCATGAGCAGCTCGTTCGGATGAGTTAGATCAAACGATTTCAACCCTCATTTTTACCTTCCATCCTACTGCTATCCTCAAATTCGGAAGGAAGCCCTTCCTTTGTGGCCTTTTCGCGTACTGACTTAAATGCAAGGCCTCTTTGAAGCTAAAAACAGGTCATTTATTAT
>DATHFS010000814.1:0-2522 GCA_035317975.1 Cyclobacteriaceae bacterium
CAGGTCAACGGCCATGTCCCGTGCGGTCCAATTGGTGAGCGCACCTACATACCATTCCTTTCCCTTCTGACGGGCCAGGGCAACATACTCCCCAATTCTTCCATCCAGCGCAACGGTGTTGTCCCATGTTGTCGGTGCTGACGCAATAAATCGCGTGCACTCGGGTTCCTTAAAGTAGTTGGATGGATTATCGCAAAGCATATTGAAGGGGTCTTCAAAAATAACATACTCCGCCAGCTGCCGGCATCGCGTACCCTGACTCATGGGCTCGCCATTGACCGGCCGATAGCTTCCTTTGGTAGCATTGTGCATGGAGCCCTGGGTGTAATCCATCGGACCGGCCAGCATTCGTATAAAAGGAATGGTGACATCGTACGTTACCTGATCGACGGACAGGTCAGACCATTTCATTTGTTCCAAACCGTGAACGCCCTCGAAGGCCAGCACATTCGGATAGGTGCGCTGCAGGCCGGTGGGCTTGTAAGCACCGTGAAAGTCGAGAAATAAATGGTGTCGTGCGGCTGTTTCTGCTGCGCGGTAATAAAAATTGACCATCGCCTGGTCATCGCGGTCCATAAAATCAACCTTAAATCCTTTAACTCCCAGGTCGGCATAATGCCGGCAAACCTTTTCCATGTCCCGGTTGAAGGCATAGTATCCGACCCAAAGGACAACGCCGACATTTTTTTTCTTTCCATACTCAACGAGGTCTTTCAGGTTGATCTCAGGAATGACTTGCATCAGGTCGGCCTGAAGATTGACCGACCAGCCTTCGTCGAGAATGATGTAGGCGATGTTGTTGGCAGCAGCAAAATCAATGTAGTATTGGTACGTCGCATTGTTGATACCCGATTTGAAATCGACGCCATATACATTCCAATCGTTCCACCAATCCCAGGCTACTTTTCCGGGCTTGACCCAGGAAATGTCGCTGACGCGGGAAGGGGAAGCAAGTTTGTAGACCATGTCGTTATCCGCCAATTGCTTGTCTTCCGTAGAGATGACCATGACACGCCACGGGAAGGTTCTTGTCCCTTTGACCTTTGCAATAAAGGGTTCTCTCTCTTTAACCAATTCTTGCAGGCGATTATGTCCCCCCTGTTCCATCTTCCCGGGATACCCTGCGAACACGGCCTTCAGCGTTTGTGTTCCCTCCGGATGGTTTAGGTACATGCCCGGGTAATCTTCCAGGTCGGCTTCCGTGATGCACACTTTTTTTCCCTTGGCGACCTCTACCACCAGAGGCAGAAAGGCTAGCCGGTTGGGGTCGAGTTGGGAGAGCGAAGCTACTGTGTAGGTATTTTCAAATGAGTTGAAGAATTGTTCTTCAAAAGAAGCCGGTGCTTTCCGGTTAACGTAGGCAACGATGGCTTTGCCGTCGGAACCAAACGTATAACCGGCCTCTTCATTTTCCACCTGGAAATCATTCTTTTTATTGGTAACGAAGCGATAGGCGACGCCGTCGTTGTAAGCGCGGAAAACGATACTATAGTCACCTTTGAAGTTCATTGCGATTTCATTGTACTGATCGGTGATGGCGGTCCGCTTATAAAAAAACGGTTGGATGATTTGATTGACCGACCGACTCTTGACATTTTTTAGTTGAGGGGTAGCACCCAATTGTTCTCCGCCGGTGAGCCGCATGGAGATCGGCGACGCGGCGATCACGGGATCCGATTCGTGCGCAACGGAAAAGGTGATTTTGCCGGCAAGTTCAATACCGACGTGAATGCGGCCATCGGGGGAGGTAACACCATAAGACTTTTGTGCCATTGCCCAGCCGGTGCCGGACAAGACGTAAATCAACAGGAAGATTTCTTTTTTCACGGGGAAGGGGGTTCGGTTATGGAACAGCCGTGAAAGTTAAGGCTATTTTTTTGATTACGACGGCGTGGTGACCCCGCCCGCGGCTGCCACCCCCGTTTTAGAGCCGTGCGCTTTTTTTGTGACCGCCTGGTCAATGAAGTAAAGAAGGCCGACAGTGATCAGCATGGTGCCAACTACAACGTAGCCGAGGGTATCGTAATGCTCCAACGTTCCATTAGCATTTTGTACGACAATGAGTCCTGCAATGGCGGAAGCGATGCCCCCAGCAATTTGTTGTATCGATGAATTGATACCCATGAAAGCGCCCCGGTCAGCGGGTTCGGGAATCGCAGTCATGAGCGCCGACGAAGAAATCATCCGCGATAGGATCCCCATGAACAGAAAAATGTTTAAGAGAATCACGAGCCACAGAGGAGTAATCCCCAGATTGCAATAGATGACGACGATCACCGAACCAATTGCCGAACCCATTACAAAGACTTTGTATTTCCCGATCTGGTCGCTCAGTTTCCCGATCAGCGGACCCATCATCATGGAAAAAATTCCGGTAACCATATACAGGATCGGCAGCTGTTCCAGCGTGAGTCCGAGGTTGTTGACGCCAAATGCTGTTCCAAATGGCATAAGCATAAAGCCGCCGGTAGCCAATAACGTTGTGGCGCCAAAGGCTCTCAGGTAAACGGGCTGAGAAATCG
>DATHFS010000815.1:0-2234 GCA_035317975.1 Cyclobacteriaceae bacterium
CAATAAATTCCGACGCATTTTCTGGCAGCAATACCGATTTCCAGATGGCCGTATCCGGAGTTCCGCCTCCTCCCAATGAGAGGAATACCTTAAGCCCTGCATCATGTCCTTTTTTTACAACGGAGGCGATATCGTAGTTCCCGTCGAAAATGAGATTGCCATCCTTGTCGGGGTTGCCAAAAGCCAGATTCAAATACGTTAGTTTGTTCAATTCGAGTGAGTCGATCTTCTCAAAATTTCCTCCTCCGAGATATCCGACGACTTTGAAGGTGGAATCGGCCTTATACACATCGGGCCCGTAGGTAATCTTTCCAGGGGCGCAGGAAGTGGCCAGCATAATGCTAGACAAAAAGAGAATTGAACCAGGATTAAACGGATTAAGCAGATTGAACGGATTACAAAATTTAGTTCTGGATCTCATGTTGATATTCATTTGGGATGGAAGTTCACGTGGGAGAAAAATAGTGCATTTCCCGTTGCCTTCCAATGAATCCCAATGAAGAGGTTTGAACCGGGATTAAACGGATTAAACGGATTGAATGGATTAGAGAACTGAGCGGTTGGGCGATGAGGATGAGATAAGGGGCTTAAAATTGTCAGGTAAACCTTATGCGGATTTTCTGGTGGAATACAAAGTGATCGTAGAAGTGAAAGCAATCATTCAATTAGCCTTTCTTCGCCGGAATAGGTCATGCTCTGAATGAATTTAGGCTCCTTTCTACTCCTTCACTACTCGCAGCAAATATGCCTTTCGATTGACTTCCACCTTGATCAAGTACAAGCCTTGGGGCGCTTTTCTCAAATCAAGTTGACAGGGTATGCCGCTGCTGACCTGCAACTCGGTCAACATTCTTCCCAAGCCATCCATCAATTGAACGGGAGCCGATAACTGAGGACTGCTGTTCAGCTCGATGTTGATGACGTCTCGGACCGGGTTGGGAAAAACGTCGATTGTGACCTCCGGATCAAGGCCGGTGACGATCACTTCCACGGCATCGGACATCGTACTCATGCACCCGTCGACCGTCGTAGTCACACTGTAGGATCCATGAGCGGATGGTGCAAGTGTTACAGCTGTAGCGCCGGCAATAGCGGCGTCGTTCTGGTACCACTGGTTGCCGGTCGCATTGCTTGACTGTAGAATTGGACTGGCTGCAGGACCCGATATCATGACCTCGGGCTTGGGCGGATTTATACAAAAAGAGACAGACGCGGTCGGCGCCGGATCGAAGCCATCGTTTCCCGTCTGATTGGCATCAATATCCACCGTTCCTGCTTCCAGCAAAGTAACCGTGCCATTCAGGAGCGAAACCCTGGTTGATGAGGTGCTGTATACGACTGCCAGCCCCGAGGACGCGGTCGCCGTCAATGCAAAGGGGGCACTCCCCAACTCCCGGTCTCCTGGATTGGTGAAGCTAATGGTCTGTAGTCCTATTACGACAAGCTGTTGTTGAATGTCGGGTGCGCCGGAAAAGTTCGCGTTGGCTTTCAGGCTTGCCGTGATTGTTACAGTCCCGCTTCCGACTGGTTTAATTTTTCCGTTCTCTATCACGGCCACAGCAGGATTGCTGCTCATCAACTCCACGGGCGCCCCGGAACTGGTAGTGATCACTGGTATGAACGGAGGATCCGACACCCGAAGCTTCGGCGGCGGCGCGAAGGTGAAGGATTGTGATGCTTTTTTGAAAACCAATGAATTCGGATAAATCCCATCCTGCCTGGTGAAGTCACGGACAACGACCGGTGTTCCATCGCCTTTCATCTTATAGATAAAACCGTTATCGTACACGCCTCCGATATCGCTCACCACATAGATCCAGCCGTCCATCGTTTGATCAATGTCTCTCACGCGCATACCGTGCGGGAATTGCGGCGGGTCGGAAACTTTGGTAAAGGCCGATCCATCTTTTTCAATGGAGTACAGTGCGCCGCTGATCATCATGATCCCCAGACTGCCTCCGTTCAACTCGAGAATGGTAGGCACCTGACCGATATTGGTCGGCATGGCGAACAGCGTTGAATATTCTCCTGCTTCGGTAACGCGATACACGATGCCATTATAGGTAGAAGTCCCGTACAAATTTCCATCCGACGCACGGATCAATCGCGTCGACGTAATTTCCCCGACGCTCTGCGGCAAGTCAACGACCTTGGTAACTCCGGTGCCATCGTTCTTGATTTTGTAAATGCTCGCAGCGTAGCCGCTGCCGGAAACATTTCCGAAAATCCAGCCA
>DATHFS010000816.1:0-14819 GCA_035317975.1 Cyclobacteriaceae bacterium
CAATGCGGCCGACGGTTTGGATCACACGAATCAATATTTGAGTTACCTGGCCGGAGCGATAAAATGCATTGTCGAGAAGATTAAGAGTTTTGCCGCCAATGAGAACCAGCGCATCCATTGCCTGGTTGCTGTAAAACGGGTTTCCCAGGTTCTCGATCAACGCAAAGATGACTTCCGGATTGTGCTTCTTGATGGCGGTTTTGATGGCGGTGTGTCTGACCTTAAACTCGGGGTCATTGAGCAATTCAATTAAAAAGGACGTATTTTCTTCTGATGAGGAGTGGAGCAATAACTCGGCGGCATATTGGCGATCCTCTCCCTTTGGCGACCGGGAGAGCTTTTGAACTCTCTGTTTCGTTATATCCCCACCGTTATCAATGATCATTTGCAAATCGGATCGAGACAAGAGATTCTTCTCGTCGGTTTCCAGCTTCCGCTGATCGAGTCGGATCACATAACGTTCCGATACCGAAAGGCCCTTGATTTCATTCATCCTGCGCTGGGCGTAGTCCTGGGCTTCCTCCCGGCTATGCTTCATCAGGCTATTCACCCACCCGGATACCTGAGCGGGATTTATTTTTTCCAATAGCTTAAAGGAAAATACGGCCTTGGACGTGTTGTCGCCTATTAATAAATTCTCCAGCCGCGAAGTGATTTGCGTAAATCCGATTTCCAACTTGTCCTGTTGCGTATCCGAATGCTCCAGTTTAGACCGGATTTTATTCTTATACCCGGTGTACAACTGGCTGGTCACCACGATATACACCCCCACCAGCAGCAAGATAAATACAGGCACCCATATAATCTGGAAGTAGGGAATGAGCACGACCAGGAAAATGAAAAGCCCTGCAATTAATCTCCCGGATTCATTGACTACCCCTTCCACCTTTGCCTGGATCCCAAACCGGTAGCGATTATCTATGGGTATAAAAAGTAATTTAAAAACCGGGTTTTCCAACGAGTCGCGGAGGGTGCCATTGAACAATCGTGTTAGCGCCACAAAGAGAAAGAAAAAAACAAAGTTTCCAGAGGTCGTTGACAGGCCCAATAGCATCCCCAATAAAAGCGAGCCGATGACAAAAACGCCAACCACCACCGGCAGAACAAAGAGAGAAACTTTAATTCCGTAATTGCTGAGGATACGGTCGTTCACAAAAGTTTGCATGATCAAACTCAACAAGTAAATCGCCCCCATGAAGTAGGCGAGGAAGTTCGTCAACTCGCGCTGGTCAGGATATTGTTGATTGATGAGCGTTTGAAATGAAAACTGGCTGAAGACATACATAATCATGGAAACGATGATGAACGTAACCAGCAGGATAACGTACCGATCGCTGAAAATCCGGGAGAAACTCGTTTCCTTCCGGACGGTGTCGTCAAACTCGGACGGATCGTTTTTCGTCAGGGTAAACCGGGTGGAAATGATAATGATGAAAACAAGTGAACAAAGGATACTTATATTACAGACAATCAGGTAATTAGAAGTATCCAAAAACAACCCGGAGGTAAGGGGTATCACAAAATAAGCCAGGATCTGAGCGATCAGCTGACCGGTATCAATCCAGCCGATAATCCTCTTGGATTGCCTGAAGTTGAATAGCCTTCCGAAGATGCCCCAGTAGCAAAGCAAGAGGATTGCCGTAATGGGGCCAATCAAAGAAAACATCATGAAGAGCACAGCCATGTGTTGCTCTTCCGAACCCACGTGATAAAGAATATAAAGTCCCGTGGAAATCAACACAATGGTCAAAATACTCACGATGGCGAGCATGGAAAACCGCACTTTGTTTTGAGCCCAGGAGAACAAAGCAGTCGAAGCAATGCCCAAAATACCCGAGGCCAGAATGGCATTGCCTAATTGATAATAGGAAAGATGATTGTCCCGAAGTTTACTAATAAACAGAGATTCGGCCGTTACCTGATAGGTGGCCATGAAAATGCCCATGAAAAAGCCCATTGCCAGCATCGAGCGGACCTGACCTTCCTCTTCAGTCTTAACGCTAAAGACGTTTACCAAGGGGTTTTTCATGATCAGAAAGTTAGATCATATTCTTCAAAAGTCCATCGTCTTTAGGCCATGGTCTTGAGTTAATTACCATGACTTTAGGGGGATACTAACGCAAGACCACGGACTCAGGACTAGCGACTTTACCCTACTTCTTCTTTGTTGCAGTAGAGTCCGTTTTGGAGGCAGGAGATTTTTTCTCCACCTGATAGGCTTCATTCAATCCTGCCGTGACATCCTTTGTAATATCCAGGTTCTCCCCGCCGAAAAGGAGATCGCTGCTGGTATCAAATTTCAATACAATCTGTAGTCCTTTCTCATTCCCGTATTTCTTAAGGAAGTCCGTTACCCGTGTGTACAGATCCTGCGTAATTTTTTGCTCTTCGCCGCTCATTTCCTGGGTGAGGCTTTGCTGGTAAAGCTGCAAGTTCTGTTGTTTTTTTTGCAAATCTTCTTCCAGGGATTTGGCTTGCCCGATCGTCAGGTTGCTCACATTTCGCTGATACGCTTCATAATCATTTTGGAGTCCTTGAGCCCGGTTCCTCAGATCCGCATCGAGTTTCTTTCCTTTCGATTCCAGCTTTTCACGCGTCACCTTAAAGTACTCATAGTTCTTTAATACGGAATCCGAATTGATATAGGCAATCTTCGTGTCACCGGGAACGGCTGTAGTTCCGGAGGGTGTGGACCTGGGTCCTCCTGAAAAGTGGAGGTAGTACAAGACGCCAACGGCCACGATCAGTACCGCATTCAAAATGAGAGATAGATTCTTCATGAGAAATAGTTTAGGGGCGCAAATATAAATCAGAATTTACAGAATTTGCGGAATTTACAGAATTAGTGCTGAGTCTTGAGTCGCTGGACTGGGTGCTGCGAAAATTTAATTTTGCAACGTTGGCTGTTGCTAAACACCCTTACTGGCAGCCTCGTTCAGGATCAAGGGCACTTGAATCCGAAGTGAACGCTTGATATAGCAGACAGTTCGAGCCACGCACACACAAACCTTATTACCATCGTAGCACTGAGCTGTCCCCACACTCCAAAACCTTATTACCTTATTGTCGGGGTATGCACCTTGCGAAATGCAACTGTCAAGTATCGTCTCCCAAAGGGGACGATACGGAGGGACGGGAAATCGTACAGGGGATTTCGCATCGTCCTCTTAGAGAGACGATGCTGGACGAAAGGACATTGGGCCAATCAGGTTCCCATGATTTGCGTTCATAGATAAATGTCCAGGAACAATAAGGTAATAAGGTTGGAAAGGTGGTTGGACATTTTGTCTACGAAGGTAATAAGGTTAGCGTGTGCTGCCCCAACGATTTCCAACGATTCTGGCAAGCATCATCGGTTAAGCATGAGGTAAAACCTTCGTTGCACTGAAATGGCAGGCTTGAGGAACCCGAAGAGCGATTTTCATAAGGACTCAAGACTCACCCTGCGGCTTCGTCTTCCATTTGAAAACTGTAGAGGGTACGGTCCAGTGACAATGTATCTTCGTTGAAATCCTTGATGAATTTCTCAATGACTCTGGGAGTGATTTTTTCCACATTCAATCCGGCATCCAGGCCGATCCCAAAATCGGTATTCGGGTCGATTTCGACGTGCTCTTTTACCTTTACCTGATCTTCTTCCTCGAGTTCCATGATGACTTCGGCCATGTATAATCCGATCTCCTCCTCTAATTCATCCAGGGGCTGAAGGTTTCCGTTTTCATCCTCCTTGTAGGTAATCTTTTTGAACTGCGGAAAATGTTTTGCCGCCCGGTGCTCGGCCACTTCATACAGCTCACTTTGATGGTCCAACCGCAAGGTATACAGCACGGCGTCGTACACCACATCCCTCCCTTCGTATTTTCCAATGAAATAAAAATGAGCATACTCATCGTTATTGTTTTCATCGAAGGCGGCAAAAGAAAAAGTCTTACCACCCGATTTTATCCTGGCTTTGTACTCCTTTATCACGACGGGGTCAAACCCCTTGTTGTCAACCGAGTTCATTGAATTTTGAATGTAAGGATTGAAATTCATAATTCCAATTGGCAAATCGACAAATGAATAAGTGGGGCGATCAGGCGCTTGCTATTCCTTTCAACCCTCTGTCACATTCTATGTCATTTGAACCATTCGGCATAAATAAGGTAATTTTTTGCCGTTCTTTCAATGACCTGCGTCATCTCCTCCCCCACATCTTTGACTCTTTTTGCAGGCATTCCTGCATACATACTCCCCGGCTCAACTCGTGTACCCGGCAAAACAACCGCCCCGGCTGCGATGACAGAACCCGTGCCAATGACAGCATTATCCATGATAATAGCCCCCATCCCCACCAGGACTTTGTCTTCCACGGTACATCCATGGACGATGGCGTTATGTGCAATGGAGACTTCATTCCCAATGACCGTTTTGGCTTTTTGATACGTGCCATGGATCACCGCTCCATCCTGAATATTTGTATTGTTTCCAATGGTGATGGAATGAACATCTCCCCGCACCACGGCGTTGAACCAAACCGTACAATTATCACCCAGGGTTACTTCTCCCACCACCACGGCGTTATCGGCGAGAAAACAATTCTTTCCGAGCTTGGGCGTGAAGCCCCTGACAGTTTTAATAATGGCCATAATGGCAAAACTAATGCTTTTAAAAGGTTTAGCCGCAGAGACGCGGGGGCGCAAAGCAGGCGCAGAGGAAATACAAAATTTGGTTTGCTGTTTAGAATAATAATTGACCTATTATTTTTTGATTATCTGCGTCTCCTTTGCGCCTTTGCGCCTCCTCGGTGAAAACTATTGACCAATAGCCTGAACTCTCCTCCGGGAATACTCTTTTGCCAACCGGATGGTATCATCCGATTCCAGGTATTTCTTATAATAGGCAAGGGCCTGCGCCTTGTCTTTATAATAGACATCATAACTGCGGGCAAGATGATAAAGGAGAATCCCTTCCTTTGAGTTGTTATAGGCAGCCCGATAGGCACGAATAGCGCTTTGATAATCCTTCATCTCCTCAAAACTTCTGCCCAACTGTGAATAATAGGTCCCTGTGTTTTCGGATATCGACTTTTCAATAGCCTTTCTGAAATAGATGATGGAAGCCGGTATGTTGCCGAGCTCCCGGGTAGCTGCGCCCAGGTAATAATAAATCCAATCGCTATCGTAATTGCGATTCACCAAAAAATTCATGCACGTCATGACCTTGTTGTAGTCATGCAGCTGGAAATAGCTTGCTCCCAATAACCGGGCATGGACGGCAAGGGTATCGGTCGTTTCGACCAATCCATTGATTATCTTTATTACATCGTGGTATTTTTGTTGCCCTAAGGCTGACTTTGCTTTTAACAAAATCAGCGGTTTGTATTCCGGGTCCAGGGCCAACCCGTTCTCTACCAAACTATCCACCCGACGGAATTCTTCCTGGTCCATCAGCAGGGTACCCAACGCCAATGATGCTTCCGTATCAAAAGGATTGTAGTGAAGCGCTTTCTCATAGAAGACGGCCGCCACCAATTTGTCATCCGACCTGACCGCCATCGAGGCAGCTTGCTTATAGTAATAACTGTTACTGGAATCCATGGCTACCAGGCGCAAGTAACATTCCAGAGCCTTGTAAAAATCTCCATCCCGTGCGAAAAGCTGGCCCAACTGATTTAAGGCTGTGACGTTGGTGGAATCCAATTTTAAGACCCTTTCATACGGCAGAATTGCGCCTCGTGATAATCCTAACCTGAAATTGCACTGCCCTATCCGCAAAAGTACATTCGCATCCAGGGTGTCACTCATGGTATTCAACAGGCTCAATGCCTTTTCAAATTGGTACGTGCTCATCAACGAATCGCTTCGCTGGATCACCCGCAAGCGGGCGAACAGGGCACTGTCCATCGTCTGTCCTGCTGTGGCAAACGCACAAAAGCAACCAAATGCGGCAGAGGCAAGTCGCAGTTTGGAATTGAATAGCAATGTCATTCACTTCAACGTTGGCCCGCGAAGAACGCAGCGTTGATCTGCGAAATCCGACTTCGCCAAGGCTACGTCGGACAGGTCTGCGGGAAATTCATTTAAGCAAATTAGGACAAAAAAAACAACCTGACAAGATGGCACGAAGAAAACACGAAAAGTGTTAAGTTTGCAACCTGATTTAGGAGAAATGGAGAACTTGATTGGAGACATTGGGATTCTGGAGGCCGCAGAGGCCGAACAGTGTGAGGCAATACGTGTTTCGCAAGACCACAATACCGGCAAATCACGAAAATTGTATATCGAAAGCTACGGCTGCCAAATGAATTTTTCGGACAGCGAAATTGTGGCGTCGATCCTTCAAAAGGCGGGGTTTGATACGACTTCCGACATTCATGAGGCTGACGTTGTCTTTCTGAATACCTGTTCGATCCGGGAGAAGGCAGAGCAGACGGTTCGAAACCGGCTACATCACATCCATGGCCTTAAAAAGCAAAATCCGGGAATGCTGGTGGGCCTGTTGGGCTGCATGGCTGAACGGCTCAAGACGCGATTACTGGAGGAAGAAAGAATCGTAGACCTGATAGCGGGACCCGATGCATACCGCGATCTCCCCCTCCTTATCGACCAGGTGGATGAGGGAAGCCGGGCGGTCAATACGTTCCTATCCCGCGAAGAGACCTATGCTGACATTAGTCCGGTGCGGTTAAACTCGAATGGAGTCACAGCGTTTATTTCCATCATGCGCGGTTGCGATAACATGTGTTCATTCTGCGTTGTGCCTTTTACCCGGGGCCGTGAGCGCAGCCGGGATCCCCATTCCATTGTGGCCGAAGCAAAAGACTTATTTGAGAAAGGATATCGTGACGTTACGTTGCTTGGGCAGAATGTAGATTCCTACCGGTGGAGTGAAGGAGAAAACAAGATCGAAAAAAAAGAAATTCGCGAAGCCGTCACCTTTGCTCAGCTTCTTGAACGCGTAGCGCTAGTCAGTCCCGATTTACGCATAAGGTTTTCAACCTCGCATCCCAAAGACATAACGGATGAGGTTTTGCATACGATGGCCCGGTTCGAGAATATTTGCAAGTACATCCACCTGCCTGCGCAAAGTGGAAACTCCCGTATTCTGGACAGGATGAACCGCGGGTACACCCGCGATTGGTACCTGGAGAAGGTCGGGAAGATCAAGGCATTATTGGGTAACGACTGCGGCATTTCCTCCGATATGATCACCGGCTTTTGTTCTGAAACAGAGGAAGAACACAGCGATACGCTTTCGCTGATGGAGTCGGCAGAGTTTGATTTCGCTTACATGTTTATGTATTCCGAACGGCCCGGAACCCTGGCGGCGAAAAAATTCCCCGATGATGTTCCGTTGGACATCAAGAAAAGGAGGCTGGACGAAATCATCAGGAAACAAAGGGAGCTTTCTCAGAGGAGAAACGCACGTGACGTGGGCCACGTTCATAAGGTATTGATTGAAGGGTATTCAAAGCGTTCGCCCGACTATTTTCAAGGAAGAAATTCCGCCAATAAGGTGGTGATCTTTCCCAGGGAGGATAAATCGAAGGGGGAATACGTGTACGTGCGGGTTGAAGATTGTACAGGAGGCACGTTGTTGGGCAAAATCGTTACGTAAATCATGGCCATTACAGAATCCGATATTCAAACCATAAAACAGCGCTTTGGGATCATTGGCAATGCCCCTCAGTTGAACAATGCCGTACGGGTCGCCATGCAGGTGGCTCCAACGGAAATGTCCGTTTTAATAACGGGCGAAAGTGGAAGTGGAAAGGAGTCTTTTTCAAAAATCATCCACAATTTAAGTCCGCGCAAGCACGGGCAATTTATTGCAATCAATTGCGGATCCATTCCGGAAGGGACGATCGACTCTGAATTATTCGGTCACGAAAAAGGATCGTTCACAGGAGCCCATGAAGCGCGGAAAGGGTATTTTGAAGTTACCAATGGCGGGACCATTTTCCTCGATGAGATCGGCGAAATGCCGCTGGGAACGCAAGCCCGACTGCTGCGCGTTCTTGAGAATGGCGAGTTCATTAAAGTCGGCTCCTCGAAAGTACTGAAGACCGACGTGCGCGTGGTGGTTGCCACCAACGTTAATCTCCTGTTAAAAGTAGAGCAAAACAAGTTCCGCGAAGATCTGTATTACCGGCTCAATACGGTTCCCATATTTGTTCCTCCCCTGCGCGAACGCGGGAGGGACATCGAACTGTTATTTCGAAAATTTGCCGGAGATTTTGCCGAGCGGTATAAAGTAAAACCGATCATCCTTACGGAAGACGCTAAAGCCATCCTGATCCAATACCGCTTTCCCGGCAACATTCGCCAGCTTAAAAACCTGGTCGACCAGATCTCCGTTTTGTCTTCCGATGAAAAAGAGATCACCGGCGAAACATTGCAAGGGTTCCTGCCCAAAGAAAACAGCTTGCCGGCTCTCTACCATGAGGCGAACGGCAAAGAAAATATTTCCGAGCGTGAAATTCTCTACAAGGTCTTATTTGATATGCGCAAGGATGTTACCGATCTGAAAAAGATCGTGTGGGAAAGCATTTCCAACCCTACCAAGGCAGCGCAGATCATAAAGGAAAATGAAGGTCTGTTTGAAGGCATTCATGCTCAGCCCGAGACAACGAAAGAACCAGTCGTGCTGACCATCAGTCCTTCCAACTCCGAAAGGACGTCGGGCGAGGTGCATGACATTACCCATGTTACGGAGGAGGATTCGCTTTCCATCGAAAAGAAAGAAAAAGAATTGATCATGCGGGCCTTGCGCAAAAACAATAATAAACGCAAATATGCGGCACGGGATTTGGGTATTTCAGAAAGGACCCTTTACCGGAAAATTAAAGAATACCATCTTGAAGAATAGTTTTCGCGCCGTGACTGCCGGGTTAGCTGTTTTGCTTTGCAGCCAGTCGGGCTGTGGCATTTATTCCATGACGGGCGCAGCAACGGCCGCCAAGACCATTACGGTAGACTCCTTCTTTAACAACACGGACCTGGCCCCGGCCAACATTGCCCAGGATTTTACCAACCGGATCAAAGATTATTACCAGCAAAATTCAAGTTTAAGAGTTACCCAGGAAAACGGAGAACTCCAACTGGAAGGGACGGTATCGGAGTACCGGCTCAGCCCGATTGCACCGCAGGGCTCCGTCCCCGGTGCCACAGCTGCCACGGCCACGAATATAGCGGCCCTTACGCGCCTGACCATTGCCGTTAAAGTAAGCTATGTCGATTCGACTGAGCCGAAGAACAGTTTTAAAGACAAGACCTTCAGCTTTTATTCGGATTTTGATAACAATCTGGTTCTTACCACCAGCCTTCAGGAAGAGCTTCAAAAGAAAATTTTTGACCAGATCCTGATTGACATTTTTAATGCGACGGTGGCTAACTGGTAGTTGTTTCCCGCAGATCGCGCAGATTTTCGCAGAACATAAACCAGTCCAGGAGATTTTCCGCAAGTTTAAGTCGCTATCTCTTGGGCTAACAATCAAAAAATCGGAATCATTTTCGTGTCGAGGATTTATACTACTTTGTCAAGTTATGAAACGTTAAGGCTTGCAATTTCTGACTTCGTGGGGTCCAAATTGACTTGACAAGTAAGACTAATGTATAGTATAATTAGCCACATGGAAAACGCCCCAGACAGAACCTCTGCGTGAATCTGCGAAATCTGCGGGAAACCCTTCCTTGCTACGCAGGAGAATTTCAACTACATTTACTTACCCGCTTTAACTCCAAGAAGAATCCGTGGAAAAAGATCAATTCCTCGCCCTCGTTAAAAACTACACTTCCCTGACGAAGGAAGAGGCCAGAGAATTGATCTCGTTGCAGGCCCATTTTCCGTACAGTCAGGTGATTCATCATCTCTGTTCCCGGGGCGCACGGGATCTCCAGTTGGATTCCCGTGAGAAGCTGTTGCACAAGAGCGCCATTTATGCCACGGAACGCGCTGTTCTTAAGGCGATCATGACCGCAAAACAGGTTGACAGGGTGTCGGTGGAAAGGCCGGAGCCAGGAGGGCAGGAACCAAAAAAAGAGACATATTACGAAGTCTCTATACCAAAAAACGAGCCCCTCCTTTCAGATCAGGCATTACGGAATGATTTAATAAATGATCTGGTTACGCTGAAGGAGTTGAAGGATAAATTTGAGGAAACCGTGGAGGAAATTGATCGGGCCAATTCCTCCACCCCATCCGATGAGTCTAAAAAAAAAATCAGAAAAACGGATGAGGGACCAGCGTCCGGTGATCCCTTCATCGAGGAAATAAGGACTTCCAGAAAGAAATTCAAGCCGGAAGGGTCCAAACAAAAAGAGCAGATCGAGATTATTGAGAATTTCATCAAGACCCAGCCTACGATAACAAAAAATAAACTTAGCGGTCCTCCTGCCGACAGTTCCGATCTGGCAGAAAAAAGCCTTGCTTACGGAGATAATATCGTTTCGGAAACCCTGGTGGAAATTCTGCTCAAGCAAGGTAAAAAAGACAAGGCCATTGAAGTTCTGAAAAAGTTGATTTGGAAAATCCCACAAAAAAAGGCTTACTTTGCGGCTCAAATTGAGGAACTGAAGAAATAGTCATGTATACATTATTTGTCGGCCTTGCCATTTTTTCGTCTGTTTTGCTGGTGTTGGTTGTGCTCGCCCAAAATTCAAAAGGCGGAGGATTGTCTAATCAATTTGGCGGCTCCGGAGCCAGCAATCTGATCGGCGTCAAGAAAACCGGAGATCTGCTCGAGCGTCTCACGTGGGGATTTGCTATCGCCATAATGGTATTTACGTTGGCTACTTCTTTCACCAACCGCCAAGGAAGCGTGACCTCGGATGAATTAATTGAACGAGCCAAAGAACAACAAAGTGCTCCTGGTCTCGATTTAAAGAAATCAACACCCGCCACGACAGCCCCTTCGAAAGGGGACAGTGCTAAATAGTAATCGGTGACCGGTGATCGGTGGTTTTACGCCTTCTTAAATTATTCGCCTGCCTATTTACTATTTAGTTATTAGTCCTACTTCGTCATGTTTGTATAAAGCGTACCGTAGCACTTTAGTATTGAGAATGTTCGACCCCTACGGGGTCGCCCTGACAATGTTGTAAATAAGGTTCTACAAATATTCAATCCCTCTGGGATTGTTTTTGCCCGTTTTATTTGACCCCAGAGGGTCAACTATTTGTAGCAACCAGGCAGCACGAAGCCGCTAAGTTCCGCTAGGTCAAAAATTAACAATAAAAAATCAACAATAAACAATGCGTTTGAGGGATTTCTGATTGTTTATTGCTGATTTGTGATTGCTGACCTTTACTTAATTTTATTAGATATTATTATGCTGCACATTCCTAACAGAAATAGGAGTAACATGACAAAGTAGGGTTAGGGATTTCAGCTCCAATACGACAGTCTTAAATTACCGGGACAATCCACCGATTACTGATTACCGATCACCGATTACTGACTACGCTGCCTTCGAAATCTGTTTCACCAACAATCGCTTGGCCACGGGCATGAGCGTTTGTGTCATTGGAAATTTCAGCTTGGATAAGACGAGGTACGTGGCAGGATTGGGCAAATCACTATACTCCCTGATCAGGTGAAGTTTGATCTGCTCAAAGGTATTGGAAAAACTCCTGGTCGCTTTCAATACGTAATGCGTGTGGATACCCCGCAATTGCTCGTTGCTATTATCGAAAATAGTTACCTGGTAGCGATAGATATCGGTCTCTTTTTGCGGAGGTTGGGAGATGAAAAGATACCCTTCGTTGGCATAGAGGGAGGTAAGTCCGACGGGGGTAATCTCACATTGCGACTCCACGTAGTCGTAGATAAATGAACCTTCATCCAGTGAGGTTTTGAGTTGCGGAAGGGAAAATTCAATGATCGATTCAAGTTCCTGCATGATCGCATCATCCTCGATCATCCTCTTGTAATTGACTTCCAGATTTTTGAGATTATCCAATGAAAGTTGTTTCGGAAACTGATCAAAAATAAGGGACTTGTTTTCTTTCAGGGCCATCAGGTTGCGATAATGAAACACCAGGTCAGCCAAAAAAGGGTACAACTCTACCCGTTGAAAAGACGTTTTGACATTTTTCAGGTAGGCCAGCAAAACGTACTTTTTGTACTCAAAATCGATAAGTCCTTCCGTCAGCCAATTCTCGTTTAAGCTCTCCATAAATTACCAATTTGAATCTAATGATACGAAAAACCGGTAATTCTGACAATCTGCCACAGTCTGGAAATAAAACTGACAGAGTATGACATTTTTGACGATCTTTGCATCCCCATCCTGGTAAAAACCATCCCAAATACGTCAAAAAGCAGAAATGGCATGAAATTAGACAGTCACGGCTTCATATTAAATTCATTTTTAATAACTCATAAATTCTAAAAATCATATGGCAAAAATCAATTTCAAACCCAACGAAGACAGAGTCCTGGTAGAGGCCGCAGCAGCCGAAGAAAAGACGGCATCCGGCATCATTATTCCCGATACCGCAAAAGAGAAGCCACAGAAAGGCAAGATCGTAGCGGTGGGTGAAGGCTTAAAAGACAAGCCCGTTACCGTGAAGGTGGGTGACAACGTTCTTTATGGCAAATACGCCGGCACGGAGATTACGATTGATGGTAAGGAATACCTCATCATGCGTAATTCGGATATCTTCGGAATCATTTAATTGTCCACTAAACACAAAACGAATAGAAAACCATGGCTAAAGAAATAACATTTGACACCAGCGCCCGCGATAGAATCAAGAGGGGTGTTGACAAACTAGCAAACGCGGTTAAAGTTACACTGGGTCCGAAGGGCCGCAACGTCATCATCGATAAGAAATTTGGTGCCCCGATGGTAACCAAAGACGGTGTGTCCGTTGCGAAAGAAATTGAATTGAAAGATCCTATTGAAAACATGGGAGCGCAACTGGTGAAGGAAGTTGCGTCCAAAACGGCAGATGCCGCCGGTGACGGTACGACTACCGCTACGGTGCTGGCACAAGCCATCTATGCTCATGGAATCAAGAATGTGGCTTCCGGCGCGAACCCAATGGATTTGAAACGCGGTATCGAAAAAGCGGTTGATGCCGTTGTCGATCACCTGAAAAAACAATCTAAAAATATCAAGGGCTCCCAGGAAATCACACAGGTTGCTTCTATTTCTTCCAACAACGATGCGGAAATCGGCAAGATGATCGCCACCGCGATGGAAAAAGTTGGCAAAGACGGTGTGATCACCGTAGAAGAAGCAAAAGGTACGGAGACCGAAGTGAAGACCGTCGAAGGCATGCAGTTCGACCGCGGTTATCTCTCCCCTTACTTTGTGACCAACACCGAGAAGATGGAGGCCGACCTCGAGTCACCTTATATCCTAATCTACGATAAGAAAATCAGCAGCATGAAGGAATTGCTTCCGATCCTCGAAGCTTCGGCACAAACCGGCAAACCCTTGCTGATCATTGCCGAAGAAGTAGAAGGCGAAGCACTGGCCACCCTCGTGGTGAACAAGATTCGCGGCGCACTCCGCGTAGCGGCTGTCAAAGCTCCTGGCTTTGGCGATAGAAGAAAGGCTATGTTGGAGGACATTGCCGTTCTCACCGGAGGAAAAGTGATATCGGAAGAAACCGGTATGAAGCTGGAGGACGCCAAGCTGGAGTCTCTTGGCCGCGCTGAGAAAATCAATATCGATAAAGACAATACGACCATCGTTAATGGCGCCGGCAAGAAAGCCGAGATCACCAGCCGCATTAATCAGATCAAGGCCCAGATTGAAAACACGACGTCGGACTACGACAAGGAAAAGCTCCAGGAGCGTCTTGCCAAGCTTTCCGGTGGAGTGGCTATTCTTTACATCGGTGCTGCTACGGAAGTTGAAATGAAGGAGAAGAAGGATCGTGTTGACGATGCCTTGCACGCAACACGTGCTGCTGTTCAGGAAGGTATTATTCCCGGCGGTGGTGTGGCATACATCCGCGCTATTGAGGCCTTAAAGGACCTGAAAGTCGACAATGAGGATCAGTCCACCGGCGTGAACATCGTTCGCCTGGCACTCGAGGCACCCTTGAGAACCATTGCTGAAAATGCAGGTCAGGAAGGCTCTGTGATCGTGAATAAGGTCCGTGATGGCAAAAAGGACTTTGGCTACAACGCCAATGAGAATAAGTTTGAAGATTTCTTCGCGGCAGGGATTATCGATCCTACGAAAGTAGCCCGGCTTGCACTTGAAAACGCAGCTTCTATCGCAGGTCTGTTGTTGACCACCGAAGCCGTAGTTTCTGAGATTCCGGAAGAAAAAGAAGCTCCGGCAATGCCCAGGGGTGGAATGGAAGGAATGATGTAATAACGTAGGTCCGTGGTAATACACGGTCGAACAAAAAAGGCTTCACTGAAAAAGGTGGAGCCTTTTTTTTGCTACTGGCTACCGGTTGAAGGTAGTTTTAGCAAAGGATATGTTGGGGACTCATCCGTTGCCCCCTACTTCTTAATGGCCATCCTGTAAAGCATTTTGGTCCAGCATCGTCTCTCTTAGAGGACGATGCGAAATCCCCGGTACGATTTCCCGTCCCCCCGTATCGTCCCCTTTGGGAGACGATACTTGACAGTTGCCTCCTACTACTTTTTTACAGCCATCCTGTAAAGCATCGTGGCCATTACAGTAAAGAACACCACTCCCAACAAGGAATATCCCGTTGCACTAAGCCAATCGTTGAGCCGGGGTTCGGCTGTAATTTTCTTCAATGACTCAAATACGTTATCGTTAACGGAAAGCAGGGCTACTACCACTCCGGCCAATGCCCCACCGGCGATCAGGCCCGTAGCAAAAAGGCTCCCTCTTCCCAACT
>DATHFS010000817.1:0-2557 GCA_035317975.1 Cyclobacteriaceae bacterium
CTTTTCCCTTTGATCCTTCCTTCAAAAAGTTTTACAAGATAGTAGGTGCCGGGCGTTGCATCCACGCCTTCGCCACATCCCCAGATATTCTGGTTGGTGTGGATTTTCGCAAAGAGGCTATGACCTCCGCGGATGTATCCGCACTTGATTTCGGTAATTTTCAGATCCGAAGGACTGGAAGCCTTTGATGTATTTTCAATGGCCGTCTCATACCCTTCTCCAAACGTGGATAAGGGGGACATCGCACCGGCGGCAAGGGCGCTTTTCAGTAAGAAGGAGCGGCGGGAAGTTGATGTTGACATGGTCTTGTGGGTTAGTGTTGAGTCTACCAGGTTCTGGTTTTAAGAAGTTCCTGGATCTGTGCTTTGGGGACAGGCAGTTCGTTGATATGATCGTTCAGCCATTTCGAAAAATCTTTTTCAATCTCATCCGACCACCGGTTATCGATCTGCCCCGGTGTGTACTTTTGTTCGCGCAGACGCTGATGACCAAACATATCGCGCAGCCGTACGATTTCTGATGTCTTGACAACTTTTTCGGCGAGGTGTGGAGGTATAAAGATCACGCCGCCATCACGGCCGAGCACGACATCACCCGGCATGACCGTAGCGTGGCCAATACGGGTCGGTTGATTGATCCCGATCAGGGTCGTGTTCAGGTCTCCGTCGGGATTGTTCAGGTGATGAGAGGGGTGGTAACTGCGAAAGAAGGAAGTAAACGATTTGATTTCTTTTAATCCACTGATATCCCTGATAGCGCCGTCGTAGACGATCCCATTCCCCGTCTTGGCATAAATGGAATTGCCGAGGTTATCGCCGATGGTCGGTCCATCTTCGTGTGCTCCGAACTGGTCCACGACATACACATCCCGCTTCACAAGCAAATCAATAGGCCAGGCGTTTTGAGATTTTATTCTTCCATCTTTGGAATGCCCTTTGTCATCGATGACGCGATGGATGTCCGGGCGGCCCGGCATGAAAATGGCGGTCACGGCCCGTCCCACCAAAACGCTATCGGGATTGATCGACATCCATCCATCGTCATATTGGTGTTTGAAATTCTCCCCTTTTAGTACGGCCCATGCTTCCTCCAGCGTCACCCGCTTCATTCGATTCAGCAACTCATCGGCAACCTTCGGCCGACCATCGGCGAATCGTTCACCCTTCCACTGCGGGGTAAGGAAAATCAACTCTTCCTTCGAGATCTGTTGAGCATGGAGGAGAGGGCAACAAGAGAGGAGGAGCGTGATGAGAGATAATTGATTCAGTGTTTTCATATCGATTTTGATAGGGTTTGTTTCCCGCAGATCTCGCAGATTTACGCAGAAGGGCTCAGCAAAAACTGTCGCGATCCGCCATTGCTATAGGTTCGGGCGCCGATGCTAAAGCCTCAGCTTGAGTTCGGAAACGTCTGCGTAAATCTGCGAGATCTGCGGGAAATAATTTTTCAGTTATCTGCGGGAAATAATTTTTCAGCAATCGGTTGTTCCAATGGGTGTCCCCTCCACCACAACGCCAGCGACGATCCCGTAATATTCATAATGGGTGCAAATACTGCCGGAGCGAGGCCGACGGTGGTTAGCTTTCCCATCGCCAGGGCCAGGCTCGAGCCCAGGCCCGCATTCTGCAATCCAACTTCAATGGCAATGGTCCGGCAATCGACTTCCGGCATGCGCAAGAGCCGGCTTGACCAATACCCCAGAAAATAACCCGTGAGGTTGTGTGTCAGCATGGCCAAAATCAGAAGCGGCCCTACAACCAACAACGCATTTCGGCCTGCTGCGGTGATCACTACGATGATGAGGGCGATACCGGTCATCGAGAGCACGGGCAGGATATCATCCAGCATTTTAAATTTACCATGCAGAAAATAATTGAAGATCAACCCGACTCCGATCGGCAGGATAATGATCCTCAAAATGTCTGTCATCATGGCCCAGAAATCAATAGACACATATTGACCGGCCAGCAATTGCATCAAAAGGGGAGTGACTAATGGAGCAAGGAGTGTTGATACGGCGGTGAGCGTAACGGCCAGAGCCAGGTTTGCCCTGGCCAGGTAAGACATCACGTTCGAAGCTAGTCCATTCGGACAACTCCCAATAAGAATGATGCCGGCAGCAATCTCCGGCGGAAACGTAAAGATCTTCGTGATGGCCAATCCCACCAGAGGCATGATTGTATAATGGCAGAGGACGCCCACGACGACCCCTTTTGGCATTTGCATAACACGGGCAAAATCTTTCAAGCTCAGACTGGTACCCATCCCAAACATGATAATTTGCATCAGAGGTATGATCAGCCTGGAGAATTTGAAATCCCCCGCGACAATAAAGAACTGCGGGTAATACATTGCGGCGCTGACCGCTGCAAAAATCATGATGGTAAAACTATAGCCTTTCAGAATTTCATATGCCCGAAAGAGGATGGCAAGGGATATAAAAAATCCTACCAGCAACCACCCGGCGTATTCGTATAGGCCTATGGGTGTTGTAATAATGTAGCCGGCGAGAAAACTACCGGACAGGAACAATGCAATTTTGGATTTCTGTGGCATG